>DASWUW010001163.1:0-2218 GCA_036406335.1 Trebonia sp. | reverse complement strand
TGGGTTTGCTCGTCCGCCGCGGAGATCGAGGAGGTCGTCGGGCACGGCCTCCCGCTGCTGGCCGAGGAGTTCGTGCCGTTCCGCCGGGAGCTGGCGGCGCTGGTCGCCCGGTCCCCGTCGGGGCAGGGGGCGGCTTACCCGGTGGTGCAGACGGTGCAGGTCGACGGCATCTGCCGGGAGGTGATCGCGCCCGCTCCCGGGCTGCCGGAAGACGTGGCGGTGGAGGCCGAGGCGCTGGCGCTGCGGATCGCCGCCGAGCTCGGGGTCTACGGGCTGCTCGCGGTGGAGCTGTTCGAGCTGCCCGACGGCAGGCTGCTGGTCAACGAGCTCGCGATGCGGCCGCACAACAGCGGGCACTGGACGATCGAGGGTGCCCGCACCTCCCAGTTCGAGCAGCACCTGCGCGCGGTGCTTGACCTGCCGCTCGGCTCGTGCCGGCCCCCGTCCGGGAGCTTTACCGTGATGGCGAACCTGCTCGGCGGGACCGGCCCGGACATCTTCGACCGCTATATCCACGTGATGGCGGCCGACCCCGCGGTCAAGGTGCACTTCTACGGCAAGGAAGTACGGCCGGGACGGAAAATCGGCCACGTCACGATCGTCGGCGGCCCGGAGGACGACGTGGCCGGCCTGCGCGACCGCGCCCGCCGCGCGGCCAGCTACCTCCGCTGGGGCAACGAGGACGGGGACTGAGAATATCCCTGATACGCCCGGGCAGCAGATCTTCGGCAACTATTGTGTCACGAGATGATTACCCGGCCGGGACGTGGAGGCTTCGTGACCGTTGGCGAAACGCTGACCGAGGCGCGCCGCCAGGCGAGCCTGTCGGTCGACGAGCTCAGCGAGCGCACCCGTATCCGGGAGGCGGTCATCCGCAGCATCGAGCAGGACGACTTCGAGGCCTGCGGCGGTGACCTCTACGTCCGCGGCTACGTGCGGGCGATCGCGGGTGCGGTCGGGATCGACGCCCAGCCGCTGATCCGCGAGTTCGATGTCGTGCACCCGGGTCAGCCGGACGCGTTCCGGCTGCCGCCGTTCGTCGCGGGCCCGGACGCGACGCGCTTCGACCTGCCCTCGGTGAGCAGTGACCCCGCCGCCACCACGTTCGACCTGCCCCCGGTGGCCCCGGACCCGCTGACCGGGGACCGGACGACGGCCGGCCCGGTGACCGAGGACCTGATGGCCGCGGGCTACGACCTCGGGCCCGCGCCCCAGCGGGCCGGAGCGGGCGCCCCGCGCAGCAGGCGCCGCGTCTTCCCCGCCGCCGTCGCCGCCGTGTTGCTGGCCGCGGCCGCCATCCTTGGAGTTCACCTGGCGTCGGCCAGGACGGACACGGGCACCGGGACGGCCTCGGCGGCCGCTTCGGCCCAGGCCAGTGTCCCGGCCGCGAGCGCAGCGGCCCCGGCCGTTGCTTCAGCCCAGGCCAGCCAGTCGGCGGCGAGTCAGGCCAGTGCCTCGGCGTCGGCTAGTGTCTCGGCGTCCGCGTCGGCGTCGGCGTCGGCGGCCGCGAAGAAGGCCGCCGCGGGCGTCGCCGCCCTGCCCGTGACCTCGGTGACCGCCTACGGAGCCGACGGACCCGGCGGCGGCGACGACCCGGGGGGCGCCGCCGCCGCGGTCGCCCGTCATCCGGCGGTCCCGTGGTCGACCCAGTGGTACCTGTCGCCTCAGTTCGGGCTGCTGAAGCACGGCACCGGCCTGCTGCTCGACCTCGGCCACCAGGTCACCGTCACCAGCATCCAGGCTGCTCTCTCCGCCTACCCGGGCGCCGGCGTGCAGATCCGCGTGGGCAACGGGACCGCGCCGCAGAACCTGCGGCCGGCGGCGGCGGCCGGTAACGCCGGCGGCGCCCTGCGGCTGGCCCTCCGCCACCCGGTGGCGGCCCGGTACGTGCTGATCTGGTTCACCCAGTTGCCGCCGGACGGTGCCGGGCACTATGCGGAGACCGTCTCCGGCGTCATGGTCAGCGGCCACCGCTAGCGGCGGCCGCCGCCGGCCGCAGGCGCGCCGCCTGCCCGCCGCCCGGCCGGTTGGTTACGCTTAGCCTCGTGCGCAGCGATTCGCCGGTAGTCGGCGTGGTGATGGGATCGGATTCGGACTGGCCGGTGATGGGGGCGGCCGCCGAGCTCCTGGACGAGTTCGGCGTGCCGTTTGAGGCGGACGTGGTTTCCGCGCACCGCATGCCGCGCGAGATGCTCGCCTACGGTGAGCAGGCGGAAGC
>DASWUW010001162.1:0-1796 GCA_036406335.1 Trebonia sp. | reverse complement strand
CCGGCCTGCGTCGGACGCGCCGCCGGATGCGATCGGCCCCTGCGCACGCCCTGTGGCCGACGCCGGCTAACGGCAAAGCTCAGCGGACCGGCCACGGAGGACGACCGACCGCACGACCAATGGCGCCCGCGTGGCCGGGTCCGCTGCAGCGCGAGGTTAGCCGGCGCGAGAGCACGACGCAAGCCGGGAGGCCGATCGACGACGCCGCAGCGGCATGAGCCGGCGCCGACGGGACGCGCCGCGAGCGGCCCGCCGCGCCGGGGCGCGACGGGCGAAGGCATCGACGGGAGGGACGACGATGGCCCCCGCCGTCGGATGCCCCACACTTGCGCGAGGCGGCTGTGGCCGACGCCGGCTAACGGCAAAGCTCAGCGGACCGGCCCCTGTGGCCTCCGCCAGGACGACGGCGCCGAGGCCGGGTCCGCTGCAGCGCGAGGTTAGGCGGCGCGACGACGCGACGCAAGACCCCGGGGCATCGCCGTCGGGCACGGCGAGCGGGCCCGACGACAGGGCGTTGGCGCCCGCACCGACTGGGGCCGGCGCCGCGGGGGAGCGGCGCCGCCCGGAGCTCAGGACCGGCCGGGTCGGGTATCGGCGCCGCCGGATGCGAACGGCCCTGGCGCACGCCCCGTGGCCGAGCCGGCTAGAGCGGTTTTTTGTTGACTGTGACGATTGATCTGGTTATCCCTCTGCTGTAATGGAGGGCCAGCCCGGATGCACGCCTACTCGATCGACCTCCGCCAGCGGATCGTCTCCGCCTACGACGCCGGCGAGGGGACCCAGGAGCAGCTCGCCGCCCGCTTCGCCGTCAGCGTCTCCTGGGTCCGCAAGCTCCTCCGCCAGCGTCGCGCCACCGGCTCGATCGAGCCCAGGCCGCACGGCGGCGGGCACGCCAAGGCCTTCGAAGCGGAGGCCGCCGCCCGGCTCCGCCAGGCCGTCCGAGACGAGCCCGACGCCACGCTCGAGGAGCTGGGCCGGGCCGCCGGCGTGGCGTGCAGCCCCTCGGCGGTGTACCGGACATTGGACCGGCTGGGGATCACGCGAAAAAAAAGTCGCGGCGGGCGGCCGAGCAGGACCGACCCGAGCTGATCGCCGAGCGGGCCGCCTGGCGGGAGGAGTTCGCCGCGATCGACCCGGCCAAGCTGGTCTTCGTCGACGAGTCGGGCGCCAGCACGGCGACGGACCGCACCCACGGCCGGGCCCCCAGCGGCGTGCGGGTCGACGGCCCGGTGCCGCACGGCCACCGGAAGGTCACGACGCTGACGGCCGCGGTGCGGCTCGACGGCGTGCCGGGGCCGGCCTGCCTGGCCTTCGACGGGGCGACCGACTCGGCCTGCTTCGAGACCTACGTCGGCGAGTGCCTGGTGCCGGCCCTGCGGCCGGGCGACATCGTGGTGATGGACAACCTGGCCTGCCACAAGACCGCCGAGGTCGCCCGGCTGATCGGGTCGGCCGGGGCGTCGGTCCGCTACCTGCCGGCGTACAGCCCCGACCTCAACCCGATCGAGCGGCTCTTCTCGAAGCCCAAGGCGGCCCTGCGGTCGGCCAAGGCCCGGACGGTTGACGCCCTGATCGGGGCGATGGGGGACGCCCTGCGGGCGGTCCGGGCGGCCGACATCCGGGGGTGGTTCGCCCATAGCGGATATCCCACCGACTCGTCAACCGTCACGGTCAACAAAAAATCGCGCTAATTGGCCTCGGTCTTCGACTCTTCGACCTCGGTCTTCGACTCTTTGATAATCCCATGACTCCAAGGGTGTCGTCGGCCGAAGTCGCTCCGGCATCGAGGACCGAAG
>DASWUW010001161.1:0-1780 GCA_036406335.1 Trebonia sp. | reverse complement strand
AGCCCGGCGCTGAGGGTGGCGCCCATCTGGTACCAGCCGTCCGGGGTCGCCAGCCGGTACAGGTGCACTCCGGCGTCGGCCCGGTTGACCGGGGTGGTGACCGGGCGGATGACCTGTGCGCCGGTGCCTACCGTGAGCTGGATGTCGTCGCCGCTGACCACGCCGCTGCCCAGTGCGGCGGCGGCCGTGTCGGCGGCCCCGGCCGCGACCGGCAGGCCCGCGGGCAGCCCCAGGGCGGCTCCGGCCTCGGCCGTGAGACAGCCGGCCAGCGCTCCCGACGAGGGCAGCAGCGGCGCCAGCAGGCGCCCGTCCAGGTCCAGCGCGCGGACCGCCTCGGTGTCCCAGCGGTCGCCGGGCACGTCGTACAGCAGGGTCCCGGAAGCGTCACTCGGCTCGGCGGCGAATTCGCCGGTGAGGCGGGCCCGCAGCCAGTCCTTGGGCTGCAGGGCCCAGCGGGCGGTGCGGTAGGCAGCCGGCTCGTGCTCGGCGACCCAGGCCAGCAGCGGCCCGGCCATGCCCGGGTTGAGGGGGTTGGCCAGCCGGGCCAGCACCGCCGGGTCCAGGCGCGCGTACGCGCGCAGCGCGGCGGCCGCCCGGGTGTCCGGCCAGAGCAAAGCCGGGCGCAGCGCCGCGCCGTCGGCTCCGGTCAGCACCAGCCCGTGCATCTGGCCCGACAGCCCGATGGCGGCCGGCTGCGTTCCGGCCGCGTGCACGGCCTCGCGCGCGCAGGCGGTCACCGCGCTCCACCAGTCGCCTGGCTCGCTCTCGGCGTAGCCGGGCTGGGCCGAGGTCACGGCGTAGCCAGCCGAGGCCTGGGCCAGAACCCGGCCCGCGGTGTCGACTACCACCGCCTTGGCCGAGCTGGTCCCCAGGTCGAGACCAAGGGCGCAGGCCGGGCTGGTTCCGCGAGGAGAACCGGTGGTCACTCTGGCCAGCACTCGATGATGATCTTGTGCACCGTCCGGTCGCTGCGCAGCGCCTCGAGCGCGGCGGCGTAGTCGTCGAGCTTGAAGCGGTGGGTGATGAGGCCGTCGGTCCGGGCCCGCCCGGTCCGCAGCGCCGCGATCGCGGCCGGGAACGCGTTGATCTCGGCGAACGACCCCTTGATGGTGATCTCCCGGCGGAACACGTCGTACGGGCTGACCTGAACCAGGTCGTCCGGTTCGGTCACCCCGTAGAACATGACGGTCCCGCCGCTGCGGGTCAGCGGCACGCACTGCTCCGACACGGCGGCCGAGCCGGTGGCGTCGACCACGACGTCGAAGCCGCCGCTGGCCGCCTTCAGCTTCGCGACGTCCCCGGCCAGGTCGGAGCGGTCCATCAGGAAAGTCGCGTCGATCCCGAGCTTCTCGGCCTGCTTGAGCTTAAAGGCGCTCGACGCCGCCACCGTCACGCTGGCGGCCCCGCCCCGCGCGATGAGCTGGGACAGCAGCAGGCCGGTGGGCCCGGCCCCGAAAACCAGGGCCGAGCTGCCGGGCGGCGGGCTCAGGGTCTGCAAGCCGTGCATGGCGCACGCCGTGGGCTCGGTGAACACCGACGTGTCGGGGTCGATGCCGTCCACCGAGTAGACCAGGCTGGCCGGAACCACCACGTACTCGGCGAACGACCCAGGCCAGTTGGTGCCCATGCCCTTGAGGTTGGCGCACATCAGGGTGTTGCCGGCCCGGCAGTACTCGCAGTGCCCGCAGTTCAGGTTGGGGTTGACCGCGACGTACTCACCGACGCGGAACCCTTCGGCGCCTGCGCCGAGCGCGTCCACCGGGCCGACCAGTTCGTGGCC
>DASWUW010001160.1:0-4587 GCA_036406335.1 Trebonia sp. | reverse complement strand
AGTTCGCCGGCTGGTCAGCGGGCGTTTACCCGAGGAGCGGTCAGGCCTCGCGGACGAGCCGCAGTTCCGTCCAGGCACCCAGGTGGATGCGGTCGCCGTCTCGCAGCGGCACGGGCTGGCCGGGCGGGATGTCGCTGCCGTTGACCGCGGTCCCGTTGGCGGACCCGGGGTCGAGCACGGCCCAGGAGCCGTCCGGTGCCCGCAGCAGCACCGCGTGCAGCCGGGAGATGCCGGGGTCGGCGGGCGGGACGGCCAGGTCGATCTCGGGGTTGATACCGCTCGAGGTGCTGTGCCGGCCGATCCTGATCTCCGCCGCGTCGAGCCGGAACCGCCGCTGCGGGAAGTAGGCCGGGAACAAGATGCCCGCCGCGTCGGGGCCGCTCGCCGCCTGGACACGGTCGTAGTAAGCGCGGTCGGCGGTTACCACGGCGGCCCACCCGGCGGCGGCCGCCGGCACCGGCGGCGTCTCGGGCGGGATCGTGACCGGGGCGGACGGGGCGGACGGGGCGACCGAGGCGGACGGGGCGGCGGGCGACTGGGGGGCGGTCGCGAAGTCAAGGCCGCAGGACTCGCAGAACTGCCCGGTCCGGGGCGCGCCGCAGCGGGGACAGGTCCCGGCCGGGCCGGGCGCCGGAGTGCCCGCCGCGGTGCCGCCAGTTCCGCTGCTGCCAGCTGGCCCGGCTTCGCTGTCCGGTGCCGGGCCGGGGACGAGACTGGGCGGGGCGCCGATCAGCACGCCGCACACGTCGCAGAAGTCGTCGCTGGCCGACTCGTGGCCGGACGGGCAGGTCGCCACCGCGCTAGCCCTTCCTGACCCGGACCGTCTTGGTCGAGCGGGTGTCGAGGGCCATCTCGGCGGCGGCGTCGACCTTCTTCTTCAGCCGGACCGTGCCGGTGGCCTCGTCCACCACCTCCACCACGTTGGCCAGCAGCCGGGCCATCTCCTGGTTGCCTTCCTGGTGGGCCAGCGCGACGGCGCGGCCGAGCCGGGCGGTCGCGGCTTCCTCGTCACCCCGCTTGTTCGCCTCCAGGCCGTCGGCGATGGCGGCGGCCAGTTCCGCCTGCCCGGTGTAGCCGGCCACCCGGGAGTTGATCCGGGTGGACAGGGCCTCGTCGTCGGTCCAGGTCACCCGGATCAGGCCCTGGCCCAGGACCTGCTGGCCCTCGGGCGAGCTGGCCACCAGGCTGACCCGGGCGGCGAGCATCTCCTGGCCCAGGTTGGCCGGGTTGACCGTGACCGCCACGTGGTAGTCACGGCTCTCCCCCGCCGCCCAGGCGCCGGTCGGGTAGTCGCCCGCCTGGGCCCCGGAAGCCAGGCGGCGGCCGGTCAGGTCGTCGATGGCGGGCGCGACCTGCTTGACGAACTTCAGGGCGGCCTGCTGCGGCGTCCACACCCGCAGGAGCACGTCGGGCAGCTGCTTGCTCATCGCGCCGCGCATCAGCTCCTCGAAGTCGGCGGCCAGGCCGGCCGGGTCGACCACGATGTCGACGGTGCCGAGCAGGGCGGTGGAGATCTTGCGCAGCTCGCTGACCTCCCAGTCGGTGCCGACGCCGCGGCAGTCGCAGCGGAAGGCGCCCTCGCACAGGCTGATCGCCGCGGCGAGCTCGCCCGGGGTCTCGTGCTGGTTCTTGCCGTCAGTGAGGAGGATCGCGTGCCGCAGCGTGGCCGGGCAGGCCTGGAAGATCTGCTGGGCCAGCCGGAGCCACTGGCCGATCGCGGTACCGCCGCTGGCCCGCAGCTGGCGCAGCGCGGTCTTGGCCTCTGCCCGGGTGCGCTCCCCGGCGACCGCCATCGACCCGTCCAGCGGGTAGACGGG
Organism: Trebonia sp.; assembly: GCA_036406335.1. Lineage (GTDB taxonomy): Bacteria > Actinomycetota > Actinomycetes > Streptosporangiales > Streptosporangiaceae > Trebonia. Next base: position 2,770 of record DASWUW010001160.1, on the reverse strand, counting down.
CCAGGCGGTGGAGGTCCCGGCGACGATCGCGAACCAGGTGCCGTCCCGGATCACGTCCACCGCGGCCGCGGTGGCAGCCCGGGCCTCGGCCAGCTTTTCCGGCGGGTAGTCCATGGACCCGGAGCAGTCCACGATGACGATCTCCGCGCTGCCGCCGCCGGCGGAGCTGCCGGGTGCGGCGGCGGGCCCGCTGCCGGTCTCGTCGGCGGTCACGGTGACGATCGCGCTGACGTCCCGGCCGCCGGCCGGGAGGTAGGGGTTCTGGTCGATGTCCACGGTGAATCCGGGCAGGCCTGTCATCGTTCTCCTCGGCGTCGCCGCCGCCCGCACCGGGCGGCCCCTGTCATGTCCACGTCGGTCATGTCCACGTCCGCGGCCGGACGCTGTTCGCCAGGTCCACCAGGTCGACCCGCCGCTCCGGCATCAGGTTGGCGAGCGCCCGGTAGCCGCGTTCCAGCCCGAAGCGCAGCGCGCGCTCGTTCGGCTCGCAGCCGAGAATGCGCTCCCCCGCCACAGGCCGGCCGCCGCCGGGGGCGCCGGTGACGACAGACACCCAGTCGAGCGCGGCCCGCAGGATCTCCACCGCGAGCTGGTGCCGGCGCGGGTCGTTGTCGTCCAGGGACAGCCGGCCAAAGCGGACGTCGGCCTTCTGCAGGTCGGCCCCGGACAGGCCGGCGCCGCCGGCCACCAGCAGCCGGACGGCGGCGATCTGCGCCGCGGCGTGGTAGCTGGAGGTCTCCGGCACCGCGGCGACCGCGGCGATGGCGGCGACCCGGTCGCCGCCGGCCAGGCAGGCCCGGGCCATGCCGAACCCGGCGCTGATGTAGGAGCGGTCGATGGTCCAGGCCAGCTGGAAGTAATGCCGGGCGGCGGCCGGGTCGCCCGCCGCCTCGAAGGCGAAACCGAGCGCGAGCTTCGGCGCGAGCTCGCCGGGGAGCTCGTCGTAGACGGCGCCGAACGCCGCCCCGGCTCGTTCCGGCTGCCCGGCGGCCAGCTCGCGCAGCCCGTCGAACCAGGTGATGCGCCAGTCGGCCGGCCCCGCGGCGGACGCTCCGGCGTCAGCCAGCTCGGTCAGGTAGTCATGAGCAGTACCGAGGTCGCCCGACGCGATCAGCGCCCGGACGAGCGCCAGCTTGGTCTCTTGCGAGCCGGCCACCTCGGGGGGAACCCCGGCGTCCCCGGTAACCGCGCCCAGCAGGGCCTGCGCCTGCTGGGCGGGCTCGAGGCCGCCCAGCGTGGCCAGGTAGCCGGCCGCCGGGTCGGTGCCGTCGGCCAGCGGGGCGGGCAGCCCGGCGATCACCTCGGCGGCCGGCGGCGGGCTCACCGCGGCACCGGGCATTGCCGGGGCGACAGCGGCCCCGTTCCCGGGGGTGACGTTCCCGGCGGCGGCGGCTCCGTTCCCGGTTCCGGTTCCGGCGGCGGCTCCGTTCCCGGGGGCCCGGGGGCCGGCGGCACCGCTGGCGGACTGGCCGTTCCCCGGGGGGCCGGTCACGGCGGTGCCGTCCCCCGCCGGGCCGGCCGGGCTCAGGTCGATGCCGACGGCGCGCAGCTCGGGGCTGAACAGGCCGGAGAAGGCCGGCCGGGGCTGCCCGTCGGTGACCGACAGCACCTCGCGGAGCACGCCGGTCAGCTGCTCGGCCATCTCGCCCGCGGTCTGAAAGCGGCGCCGCGGGTCAGAGTGGGTGGCGCGGCGCAGCAGCCGGGCGTAGGAATCCTGCGCGAGGAGCAGCGGCTCGGCCTCGGGCAGCTTGAACTTGTACTGTCCCTGGAAGCCGGCGAACTCGAAGGTGAGCACGGCCAGGGACCGGCCCACGGTATACAGGTCGGAGCTGGGCGACGGGCCGTCGTTCTCGATCTCCGGTGCCTGGTAGCCGACCGTGCCGTAGATCGGGCCTTCGTCGTCGATGTAGCGGACGCCGCCCATGTCGATGAGCTTGAGCTGCTCTTCGGTCTGGATGATGTTGTCCGGCTTGAAATCGCAGTAGACGAGGCCGCGGTCGTGCAGGTAGCCGAACGCGGGCAGGATCTCCAGCGCGTAGGCGAGCGCGTGGGCGAGCGGCACCGCACCGCCGTGCTGGCGGGCTTCGAGCCGGATCTCCTTGAGCGACTTGCCGCCCACGTACTCCATCACGATGTAGCCGGCCGTTTCGCCGTCGCGCAGGCTGGTGTGCTGGACGAAGTTGTAGATCCGGACGATGTTGGGGTGCTCGACCTGGGCCAGGAAGCGCCGCTCGGCCACGGCGGCCTCCATCGCGTCCGCGTCTCCGGTGTTGAGCAGGCCCTTGAGCACCACCCAGCGGTCGCTCACGTTCCGGTCCCGGGCCAGGTAGATCCAGCCGAGTCCGCCGTGGGCGAGGCAGCCGAGCACCTCGTACTGCCCGGCCACCAGCTCGCCGGGCACCAGCTTGGGGCTGAAGGAGTACCGGGTGCCGCAGTTGGGGCAGAAACCCTCGGTCATCCCCGGCCTGCCGTCGCGCGAACGGCCGACCGGCTGCCCGCAGTGCCCGCAGAACCGGCGGTTCTCCGGAACCTGGGGGTCGGCCAGGACCGCGGCTGACGGGTCCAGCGCCGGGACTGGCGGCACCTCGACCAAGCCGGCGCCGAGTCCGCCGCGGGACGACCTTCCGCCGCTGCCGCGTGACCCGCGGCTGCCCGGCCGGCTGCCGGTACCGCCGCGGCCCGTGGCCGCCGACCAGCCGGCGCCCGCCGACCAGCTGCTGCCGGAGCCGGCCGCGCCGGACCCGGGTCCGCTGGCACCGGAGCCGCCGGC
>DASWUW010001159.1:0-4504 GCA_036406335.1 Trebonia sp. | reverse complement strand
CGGTGTAGGCGCGGGTGTCGAACGGGACACCGGGCAGCGGCACCGACTGGTAGCCGACGCTGCGCAGCACCAGCTGGGTGTCGATGACCTCGAACTCGCCGGTTCCCTCGAACTGCCCGTTCTCGTTCAGGCGGGTGCGTTCCAGGCGCAGGGCCCCCACCGTTCCGGATGACGACGGGTGGATTTCGGCCGGGCGGAGCCAGAAGCGCAGCCGCAGGCGGCGGGCGGGGTCGGCCGGGGGCTCGTTCCACCCGGCCATGGCGACCAGGTTGCCGCGGACCCGGCGGTCGGACGCGGCCAGGGCGGCGGACTCGCCCGAGCGGTCGAAGCCTTCCAGCTCGAACTCGGCCGCGTCCTTGCTGATGTGGACCCGGCCCAGCTCACCCAGCTCGCGCAGCTCTTTGGTGGTGAACTTGGCGTGGGCGGGGCCGCGGCGGCCGATCAGGTGCACCTCGCGGACCCGGGAGTCGCGCAGCGTGTCCATCACCGGCTCGGGAATGTCGGTCTGCTCGAGCTCGGCCGGGTCGCGGGCCAGGATGCGGGCCACGTCGAGGGCGACGTTGCCGACGCCGATCACCGCCACCGACTCGGCGTCGAGGGTGAACGCGGCGGGGGCGACGTCGGGGTGGCCGGAGTACCAGTTGACGAAGTCGGTGGCCGCGCGGCTGCCGGGCAGCTCCTCACCGGGGATGCCGAGGCGGCGGTCGCGCATCGCGCCGGTGGCGTACACCACGGCGTCGTACGCGCCCAGCAGGTCGTCCCGGGTGACGTCGGTGCCGAAGTGCACCCCGCCGACAAACGTGACGCCGGGCGACTCCAGCACCCGGCGCAGGTAGTTCGCGACCGACTTGATCGACTTGTGGTCGGGGGCCACGCCGTAGCGGACCAGTCCGTACGGCGTGGGCAGGCGGTCCAGGACGTCGACGTGCACGTCCACCGGCGCCGGCAGCAGCGCTGCCTGCTTGACCAGGGCCTCGGCGGTGTACAGGCCCGCCGGGCCCGACCCGATGACGGCAACCTTCAATCGGGGGGGCGTTTTCCCGGAAGACAACGGCATGCCGGCAACGCTACTCGGGCAGCCGTTCCTGCGGCGACGGCGCATCCGCCGCGGGCTCGGCGGCGGCCGGGGTACGGCGGGCGACGGCCTCGGTGAGCTGCCGCGCGAGGTGCTGCGGGGTCAGCCCGGCCGACTCCAGGATCTCGTCCCGGGTGGCGTGGTCGAGGAACACCTGGGCCAGGCCGAACGTCTTGACCGGGATGTCGACGTCGTGGTCGCGCAGCAGCCGCGCTACCGCGTCGCCGAACCCGCCGGCCCGCCCGTTGTCCTCGACCACCGCGACCAGGCGGTGGGCGACGGCCTCGGCGGCGACGGCCTCGTCGACCGGCTTGATCCAGCGCGGGTCGAGGACGGTCACCCCGATACCGTGGTCGGCCAGCCGGCGGGCGACCTCGACGCAGGTGACGGCCATCGGGCCGGCCCCCAGCAGCAGCACGTCGCGGCCGAGACCGGGTCCGGGCACAGCCAGCACGTCCATCCGGCCGATCTGGCCGACCGCCTCGGCCTCGGCGCCGACGCTGCCCTTGGGCCAGCGGACGACGGTGGGGCCGTCGGCGACCTCGACGGCCTCGTTGAGCAGCTCGGCGATGCGGCTGCCGTCGCGCGGGGCGGCGACCCGCAGGCCCGGGATGACCTGCAGGATCGAGCCGTCCCAGATGCCGTTGTGCGAGGCGCCGTCGGGCCCGGTGACGCCGGCCCGGTCCAGGGTGACGGTGACCGGCAGCTTGTGCAGCGCGATGTCCATCAGCAGCTGGTCGAAGGCCCGGTTGAGGAACGTGGCGTAGATCGAGACGACCGGGTGCAGTCCGGCCATCGCCAGCCCGGCGGCCATGGTCATCGCATGCTGCTCGGCGATGCCGACGTCGTAGACCCGGTCCGGGTAGGCGGCCTTGAAGCCGGCCAGGCCCACCGGGTGCAGCATGGCGGCGGTGATCGCGACCACGTCCGGGCGGCGGGCGCCGACGGCGACGATCTCGTCGCCGTAGACGTCGGTCCAGGAGCGCTTGGCCGGTTTGGGCGCGGCGCCGGGCTCGGGAGCGGGCTTGCCGCCGGTGCCCGGGACCTGATGGAGCCGGTCCTCCTCGTTATGCTCGGCGAGCGGGTAACCGAAGCCCTTGCGGGTGATCGCGTGCACCAGGGCCGGCCCGGCGTACTCGTGCGCCTGGCGGAGCGCCTGCTCCATCATCGCCTCGTCGTGGCCGTCGATCGGGCCGATGTACTTGATGCCGAGGTCCTCGAACAGCACCTGGGGCTGCAGGAAGTCCTTGAGGCCCTTCTTGGCCCCGTGCAGCGCGCCGAACAGCGGGTTCCCCACCAGCGGGGCACTGGTGACCGTGGTCTTGATGAGGTCCAGGACCTGCTCGTAGCGCTGGCTGACCCGGATGGAGCTCAGGTGGGTGGCCAGGCCGCCGATGGTCGGCTGGTAGGAGCGGCCGTTGTCGTTGACCACGATGACGAGCTTGGAGTCGCGGGCGACCGCGATGTTGTTCAGCGCCTCCCAGGCCATGCCGCCGGTCAGCGCGCCGTCGCCGATCACCGCGACGACCGTGCGGTCGTGCTCGCCGCGCAGCCGGTAGGCCTTGGCCATGCCGTCGGCGTAGGACAGCGAGGTGGAGGCGTGGCTGTTTTCCACCAGGTCGTGCTCGGACTCGGCCCGGCACGGGTAGCCGGACAGGCCGCCGGTCTGCCGCAGCGTGCTGAACGCGCCGTACCGGCCGGTGAGCAGCTTGTGCACGTAGGACTGGTGCCCGGTATCGAAGATGAGCTTGTCCTTGGGCGAGTCGAACACCCGGTGCAGCGCGATGGTCAGCTCTACCACCCCGAGGTTCGGGCCCAGGTGGCCGCTAGTCCGCGTGACCGTCTCGACCAGGACGTCGCGGATCTCCGCGGCCAGGAGGCTTAGCTGCTCCTGGGTGAGGTCCTTGAGGTCCTCCGGGCCGTTAATGCGGTCAAGCAAAGTCACGGCAGCTCCTCATGAGGCTTTCCCCCGATCGATTACCCGATACTAGTGGCGGTCAATGCCGCCGGCCTCGCGGGCGATACGAGTTAACCGACACGCGCGTCGGTTAACTCACGTAAGTCCTGGTCACGGGGCAGTAGAGCGCGGCTTGGCCGAGGTCCCGCATTCTTGTGGGAAGTGTCACCAGGAGAAAAGCGGTTTGCACCGCGTGCGCCAAGAGTGCACGCTTAGGGCCTTGATGCGGGCGAGGAGGATCTATGGCCGGCCCGGCGACCGGCGGCGAGGTGCCGCTGGACGGCGGCAACATGAGCGGCGGGGTGGTCCGGGTGGGTGACACGGTACGCCGCCCGGCCGGGCCCTGGACGCCGGCGGTGCACGCGCTGCTGGCCCATCTGCACGACGCCGGCTTCGAGGGCGCGCCGCGGCCGCTGGGCATCGACTCCGGCGGGCGGGAGGTGCTGACCTTCGTCCCGGGCACCGTGGCCTGGCCGGACGGCTTCCGCCAGCTGGACGACGACCGGCCGCTGCGGCGCGCCGCCCGGCTCGTCCGCGAGTTCCACGATGCCGTCGCCGGGTTCGTCCCGCCGCCGGACGCCCGCTGGCAGGTACTGATCCCGGGCGGCGGCGACGAGATCATCGCCCACCATGACCTGGCGCCGTGGAACCTGGTCATCGGCGACGGAAGGTGGGCCTTCATCGACTGGGACACCGCCGCCCCCGGCACCCGGCTGGAGGACCTCGCCTACGCCATGCACGGGTTCGCGCCGCTGAGCGCCAGCCCGGCCTACCAGCGTGCGGACGCCGCCCGGCGGCTACGGGTCATCGCGGACAGCTACGGTCTCACCGAGGCCCAGCGGCGGGATATCGTCCCGCTGCTGAGCCGTCGCCCCCGGGCCATGTACGACTTCCTCGCCGCGCAGGCCGCCCGGGGCGTCCAGCCGTGGGCCCGGCTGTGGAGGGAAGGCCACGGCGGCGCCTGGCACGCCGACGCCGGCTACATCAGCCAGCGGGAAGCCCGCTGGCGGCAGGCACTCCTCGGATAACCGGCGAGGCCGGCCTACGAGGGAGCCGGGCTGTCCGTCAGCGGGCGCGGTCCCGCTGGTGCTCCAGGTACTGGCGCTCGGCGGTGTCGTGGGTCAGGCTGATCGCGTTCTGGTAAACCGCGGCGGCCTCTTTCGTTCGTCCGAGCCGGTCCAGCAGGTGCGCCCGGCAGGCGGCGGCCGGCTGGAAGCGGCGGGCGGACTGGCCGGCTTCGGCCAGCAGTGCGTCGAGCGCGGCCAGTCCCGCCGCGGGCCCGTCAACCTCGGCGGTGACGGCGGCAAGGGCGACACTGCTGCCGAGCGAGGGCGCGACCGCGGGCAAGATGCGGTGCAGGGCGAGCAGGGCCGGCCAGTCCGTGGCGCCGTCGGGGCCCCGGGCGCAGTGCACCGCCTGGACCGCGGCCTCGAGCTGGAAACGCCCCAGCTGTCCGTGCGCGTGCGCGGCCC
>DASWUW010001158.1:0-1824 GCA_036406335.1 Trebonia sp. | reverse complement strand
CCGCCCCGCCTCCCCGGCCGCCGCCGCCGCGGCCAGGGCGGCGAAGGAGACGACCGGGTCCTGCTCGCCGGTGGTCTCCCAGAGGAAGCGGACCACCCGGGCCGCGCCATACCCGGCCAGGCAGAAAACCAGCGCGTCCTGGCCAGCGTAATGCGCCGCGGGCGGGGCGACGTCGAGCGCGAGGCCGCCCGCGAAGCCGCTGACGGTGCCGGCCAGCGGGCCGGCCGTGACCGCGATCGCGGCCACCAGCAGCAGCACCAGGTCCGGGGCGCCGGCGCCAGGCAGCGGCAGCCGGTTCACCACGGTGAACTGGAAGATGACGGCGGCGAAGAGCGCGACGGCGAGGGCGAGACCGGTGACCGCCCGGCGGGCCATCGCCACCTCCGGCGTCACTTGGACACCACCACCCCGACTACGCCGAGCCCGGTAACGTCGGCGAACGGCTTGACCACGGCGGTCGGGGTAAGCGAGCCGGGCTGGGTGGTCACCGTGGTCACGGTGCCGACCGGGACGCCCGGCACGTAGGGGCGGCCGCCCACCGAGCCAAAGGTGACCAGCGGCTGGCCTGCCTTGAGGGCGGCGCTGGCGCTGAACAGGGTGAGCTTCAGCGACGCGCCGCCGCTGAGCGTCCGGGCACTCCCGCTGAGCGCGCCGATCTGGCCGCTGCCGGCCATCCGCACGCCGACTGTCGCCCCCGCGTCGGTCAGCAGTTGCACGGTCGCCGTGCCGGCGGTGACGCTGAGCACGGTACCGACGAGTCCGTCGCCGTTGAGCACGGTCTCGTCGGCCGCGATGCCGTCACCGCGGCCCGCGTTGATCGTCACGGTGTCGGAGTAGTCGCCCCCGGCGGCGATCACGGTGCCGGTGACCACCCGGTACCGGCCGGCGGCGAGGTGCAGCAGGCGGGCGAGCGGCCGGGCGTCGGAGCCGGCCGCCTGGGCCTGGGCCAGCTGGGCTCGCAGCTGGTCGTTCTGCCGCTGCAGGGCCGCCACGTCCCCTCCGCTGCCGCCGTGGAACAGGCCGGTGACGTCGCCCGCCAGGTTCTCGACGGGACCGAAGACCTCGCCGCCGAGGCCGTGCGCGCCCGAGTTCCCCCCGTCCCGGAAATCGACCGTGATCAGCGCGATCGCTACGACGAGGAGCGCGATCAGCACTGCTCGCGCCCGTCTCCCCTCAAACAAAACGCCACTCCCGTCACTCGCGCGTCGCTGCGCTCCCCCGAGCGGTTGACAGGCTACCGCCTGTCCGGGACGAGCACCTGACGAAGGGTGTCGAAGTCCTCCACGCACTTGCCGGTACCGAGCACCACCGAGTCGAGCGGGCTGTCCGCGATGTGCACGGGCATCCCCGTCTCCTCCCGGATCCGCTGGTCCAGCCCCCGCAGCAGGGCGCCGCCGCCGGTCAGGGCGATCCCGCGGTCCATCACGTCGCCCGCCAGCTCGGGCGGGACCTTGTCCAGGGTGGACTTGACCGCGTCGATGATCAGGCTGACCGGCTCGTCGATCGCCCGGCGGATCTCGGCCGCGTCGATCAGCACGGTCTTGGGCAGGCCGGAGACGAGGTCCCGGCCGCGGATCTCCGCCTGCGGCTCGTCCTTGGCCGGGTAAGCGGAGCCGAGCGTCAGCTTGATCTCCTCGGCGGTCCGCTCGCCGAGCATGAGGCTGTGCTCTTTTTTCGCGAAGGTGATGATCGCCTGGTCCAGCTCGTCACCCCCGATGCGGATGCTCTGGCTGGTCACGATCCCGCCCAGCGAGATAATGGCGACCTCGGTGGTCCCCCCGCCGATGTCTACCACCATGTTGCCGGTCGGCTCGTGGACCGGCA
>DASWUW010001157.1:0-11987 GCA_036406335.1 Trebonia sp. | reverse complement strand
ACCGCGCACGAGATCGCGTCCGAGGCGTTCGTCCGGCTGCTGGGCAAGTGGACCAGCCCCGACAAGCTGGACCGCCCGCAGAGCTACCTCTACATGATCGCCACCAACCTGGTCCGCGACCACTGGCGCAAGCTAGAGCGGGAGCGGCGCGCCATGAGCAAGGCGGCGGCCGGCACCGACCCCGAGCCCTACGCCGACCCCTCGCAGGACGTGGACATCCGCGCGCTGCTGGAAACGCTCCCCGCGCGGCTGCGGGAACCGTTCCTGCTGCACTACTACGCTGGTTTCGGCATCAAGGAGATCGCGGTCCAGCTCAAGCGGCCCGAGGGGACGATCAAAGCCGACCTGTACCACGCCCGGGCCAAGCTGAAGGAAGCGATCGCCAGCGCCACCGGGCCCCTGCCGGTCCAGCAGCCGGGCGCCGCCGGGGACCGGGAAAGCGGCCGCCAGCGACGTGACCTGAGGGGGACCGATGCGGGCTGACCACGAGCACGACCCGCTCGACAGCTGGCTGAACCAGCAGGTGCGGCCGCTGCCGCCGCCACCGGGCACCTTCGAGCTGATCACCCGGCGGGCCCGGCGCCGCCGGATCCGCAAGGCGGTGGTCACGGTGGTGTCCGCTGCCACCGTCGCCGCCGCGGTGGGCATCGCCGTCCCGGTGAGCATGTCGCTGCGGCTGACCGGTCCGTCCAGTAGTGCCGGGCTGGCCGCGGGGGCCTCCGCCGAACCGGCTAGCGGCGGGAAGCAGACCCTGCAGGGGGCAGGCAAGAGCGTGGCGCCGGCCCAGCCCGGGCCGAGCCCGACGGCGTCCGCCTCCGGCCCTGCCCGCACCGCCGGCGGAACCGGGGCCACCCCCGGTTACCTGCCCCCCGATTTCCAGCCCTACTCGGTGACCTGGGACTCGACCAGCACCGGCTGGATCCTGGGACCGGCCGGGACCGCCGGGCACTGCGCCAACCCCGACCCCGCTATCTGCACGTCGGTCGCGCGCACCGATGACGGCGGCCAGACCTGGCACGGGCTGCCCGCCCCGGACACCGGCGGTCCGATGAGTGCCACCGGGGTCACCGGGCTGCGGTTCCTCAACGCGGCCCACGGCTGGGCGTTCGGGCCTGAGCTGTGGTCCACCGACGACGGCGCGAAGACCTGGCACCAGGTAAACACCGGGAGCGCCTCCGTCACCGACCTGGAGACGGCCGGCGGCCGGGCTTACGCGCTGTTCGGCGACTGCACCCCGCCCGCGGGCCGCACCGGCGACACCATCGCCCACTGCACTTCGTACACGCTGATGACCGCGGTCGCGGGTACCGGCACCTGGACCCGGGTCGGCGGCGTGCCGGCCGGGCTCGCCGCCGGCGGGAGCGGAACCGGCAGCGCGCTCATCGTGCTGACCGGCCCGGCCGGCACCACCGCGGCCACCGGCTACCTGGCCGGGCCGAACGGCCTGCTGTACGCGGGACCGCTCGACGGCAGCGCCTGGCACCCGGTGGGAAAGCTGCCCTGCCAGCCGGGAGCCGCCGCCCGCAGCGGACTGCCAGGCCAGCTGATGCTGGCCGGCGCCGGAACCGCGTCCACCGGGGCGGCGCGCCTGGCGCTGGCCTGTGCGCAGCCCGGCGTCGCGGACACGGTCGCCTACCTGTCCGACGACGGCGGGACCAGCTGGACCCGGCAGTCCGCGGGCTCCGGCGGCACCTCGCCGACCGGCGCTCCCCAGTCGCTCGCCGCCCTGCCGGACGGCACCCTGATCCTCGCCACCGAGAGCAGCACCAGCGGCGCCGGCGGCATCTACCGGCTTCCCCTGGGCGCGTCCGGCTGGCAGGCGGCAGCCGGGACGGGCTTGCCGGCCGCGGTCGGCGGGTTCAGCTACGTGGGCATGACCAGCCCGCTGCAGGGAGTCGCGCTGCCCCTCGACGCGGGCCTGCACGAGATCTGGATGACCACCGACGGCGGCCAGACCTGGCAGGCCCGCGCGATCCAGAGTTAGGCCAGCGCGCGCAGCAGCAGGGCTGAGCCCTGGCCGCCGCCGCCGCACAGCGCGGCGGCGCCGAGGCCGCCGCCGCGGCGGCGCAGCTCGGTGATGAGCGTCAGCGCGATCCGGGCGCCGGACGCGCCGAGCGGGTGGCCGATCGCGATCGCGCCGCCGTTCACGTTCACCCGGTCGGGGCTGACGCCGAGCTCGCGCACGGACGCGACGCCGACGGCGGCGAACGCCTCGTTGATCTCGATGAGGTCGAGGTCGCCGACGTCCAGGGCCGCCTTGCCGAGCGCCTTCCGTATCGCGTTGGCCGGCTGGTGGTGCAGGCTGTTGTCCGGGCCGGCGACCGTGCCGAAGGTGCCGATCTCGGCGATTACCGGGGCGCCGAGCTCGGCCGCCTTACGCCGGCTGGTCACGATCAGCGCGGCGGCGCCGTCGGAGATCTGCGAGGACGTACCCGCGGTGATCGTGCCGCCCGCGCCGAAGGCGGCCGGGAGCTTGGCCAGCGACTCCGCCGTGGTGTCGGCGCGGATGCCCTCGTCGGCGGCGAAGACGACCGTCTCGCGGCGCGACCTGACCTCGACGCCGACGATCTCGTCGGCTAGCAGCCCGTCCTTGGCCGCCCGGGCCGCGCGCTGCTGCGAGCGGGCGGCGAACTCGTCCTGCTGCTCCCGGCTGATGCCGAGGGCGCCGTTGTGGTGCTCGGTGGACTCGCCCATCGACAGTCCGTCGAACGCGTCGGTGAGGCCGTCGACGGCCATCGAGTCGAGCATCTCGACCGCACCGTACTTATAGCCCTTGCGCGAGTTCTTGAGCAGGTGCGGCGCGTTGGTCATCGACTCCATGCCGCCCGCCACGATGACATCGAACTCGCCCAGCCGGATCAGGTCCGCCGCCTGGGCGATCGCGTCCAGGCCGGACAGGCAGACCTTGTTGACGACCGTGGCCGGGACCGACATCGGCACTCCGGCCTTGACCGCCGCCTGGCGCGCGGTGATCTGCCCGGCGCCGGCCTGCAGCACGTGGCCCATGATCACGTACTCGACCTGGTCCGGCGCAAGGCCGGCGCGGTCGAGCGCGCCCTTGATCGCGAAGCCGCCGAGGTCGGCCGCGCTAAAGCTGGCCAGGCTGCCGAGCAGTCGCCCGATGCCCGTCCGCGCTCCGCCGATGATTACTGGGTCACGGTCGCCCATGCCGCCTCCCGGGGTAATGCGCCTGATGCGCGTATTAGCACTAGGTGCCACAATACCGATCCCGCGCCGCTGTTACGATGTCGGTCCATGTTGCAAAGCATCGACCACGTGGGAATCGCCTGCCGGTCGCTCGAGGCCGCCATCGAGCGGTACGTGAACGTATTCGGGCTGACCTTGGTGGCGGAGGAGACCAACGAGGACCAGGGTGTGCGGGAAGCGATGCTGGCTACCGCTTCCGGCTCCTCCTACGTCCAGCTGCTCGAGCCGCTGAGCCCGGACACCACGGTGGGGAAATTCCTCCAGCGGCGGGGCGAGGGCCTGCATCACGTCGGGTACGCGGTGGCCGACGTGACCGCGGCGCTAGCGGAAATCGGCGGCACCGGAGTCCGGCTCATCGACTCCCGGCCCCGGCACGGATCGCTGGGGGCCTCGATCGCTTTTCTTCATCCTGGTGATCTGGGCGGCGTTTTGACCGAACTTGTGCAGAAGGCGAATTGAATTGGTGAGTTTGCCGGCCGTGCCTTTACCGGGCCGGCCCGGCTGTTCCCGTCCGCTGCGGACGGGTCCGCAGCGACGCCGTCCAGGCGGCCGCGGACCGGTCCGACGGGGGCCCGGACCGCCAGTTGCGCAGCTCACGGGGCAGACGACCACCCCGGTGCACGAAACGTGACCTTCCGGACTTGACTTCGGGACAAATGAGGATCATGTGACCTTTAGACTCTGGCGGTAGTGACACAGAAGCCGCCTGCCGGGAAGAACATCGAAGCACCCGCAGAGTAAGCGGAGGCAGAGTAGATTTTCTCTTACTGGAGAGATCATCTCCCGGCCTCCGGCCTCGCCTGCCGTCCCCGTCTAGCTTGGATTAGGCCCATATGCAATCGGATATTGACGCTCAGCTGACCAGCTTCTTCGAAGAGACCCCGCCGCGTGACTTCGCCAAGGTGATGCGCGGCTACGATCCGCACCAGGTCGACGAGCACATCCGTGGGCTCGCCAATGAAGTCCGGCGGCACCAAGAGGATGCGGTCGGCGCGCGGCGCGAGCTGCAGGACGCCCAGCGCCAGATCCAGGAACAGGAGCGGCCGACCTACTCAGGCCTGGGCGCGCGCATCGAGCAGCTGCTGCGCCTGGCCGAAGAGCAGGCCACCGAGCTCGTGCAGGCGGCGCGGTCCGAGGCCAACGAGATCAAGGCCGCGGCCAAGGTCGACGGGGCCGAGCTACGGTCCGCTGCCGAGAACGAGGTCGCCGAGCTGCGGGCCAACGCCAAGCGGGAGTCGGACGACGTGCGCGGCGCGGCGGAGCGCGAGGCCGACTCGATCCGCACCACCGCGCGGCGCGAGGCGGACGAGCTGACCTCCACCACCGAGCGCGAGGTGGCCAAGCTGCGCGCCACCGCCGATCACGAGGTCGCCGAGAAGCGGGCCTCCACCGAGCGGGACATCGCCAAGCTGCGCACCACCACCGAACGCGAGGTGGCGCAGCTCAAGGCGGCGGCCAAGCGCGAACGGGACGAGATCCTCACCACCTCCAAGCGTCAGGCCGACGAGATGCGGTCGCAGGCGCAGCGCATCCTGGAGGAAAGCGAGGCGCAGCGGGCGCAGGCCGAGGCGGAGTTCGAGATCCAGCTCGCCGCCCGCCGCGAGGAAGCCGAGCGCCAGGAGGCCGAGCGGCTCTCCGCCGCCCAGGCCGCCACGCAGAAGCTGGTCTCCGAGGCCGAGCAGCGCGCGTCCACCGCCGAGCAGCGCGCGGCCAAGGCATCCGCCCAGGCCGACCAGACCCGGCGCGACGCCGACCAGCACGCCCGGCAGCTCGTGTCGAACGCGAAGAAGAACGCGGACCAGATCGTCGCCCAGGCCAAGGCGCAGGCTGACCAGCTGCTGTCCGAGACCAAGACCGACGCCGAGCGCCGCCGGCTCGCCTCGCAGCGCGAGGTGGAAGAGCTCACCCGCCAGAAGGACAACATCAGCACCCACCTGGCGCAGGTGCGGCAGCTTCTCGGCGGCCAGCTCGGCATCCAGCTGCCGACGATGGACCCGGCCGTGGCCGCGCCGCCCCCCAAGCCCGCGGTGGAGAGCGCGCCGGTCACCAGCGCCGCGGCCGCCCCGGTGGCCCGTCCCGCCGGGAACGGCGCCGTACCGCGTCCCGCTCCCGCTCCCGCTCCCGCCAGTGCCAACGGCAACGGCAGCAGCTCCGGCAGCGGCAGCGGCGAGCCCAAGGGCGAAGAAGACTGGTGGACCGAGTAACGCTTAGTACCGCCTGACGGGGCGGCGCAGTAACCAGCACCAAGCGAAGGCCCCCGGAGTCAGCTGGCTCCGGGGGCCTTCGCATGACCGGCCCCGGGGTTAGTCGTCCCAGGTGACGGGGAGGGAACGGCCGTCGGGCAGCGCGGCCGGGTTGAGCGCGGCGACGATCTCGGCCAGCACGATACGCACGTAGTTCTCCCCCACCCAGAGGTGCTTGGCCCCGTCCACCCCGGTCAGCTTGGCCTGAGGCACCCGGGCGAAGCGCTCCCGGGCCGCTTCCGGCCGCAGGTAGTCGTCCAGCTCGGGCACCAGGACGGTCAGCGGGCGGCCGGACGCAGCCCACGCGTCCAGGTCGGCGTCCGTGGGCTGCCGCAGCGGCGGGGACAGCAGGACGGCGCCCTCGACGCCGGGCAGCAGGCCCCAGCGCAGCGCCAGCTCGGTGCCGAAGGACCAGCCCAGCAGCCAGATCCGGGGCAGCCCGGCGGCGGCCGCGTAGCGGACGGCCGCCTCGACGTCGAGGCGCTCGGTCTCGCCGTAGCCGAACTCGCCCTCGCTCTGGCCCCGCTCACTCGCCGTGCCCCGGGTGTTGAAGCGGAGCACCGCCAGGCCGGCCAGCGCGGGCAGCCGGTTCGCCGCCTTGCGGTACACGTGGCTGTCCATCATCCCGCCGTGGGTCGGCAGCGGGTGCAGGCAGACAAGCGTGGCGACCGGGTCGCCGCGGTCCGGCAGCGCCAGCTCGCCGACCAGACGGAGCCCGTCTTCGGTGTCCAGGGTGATCGGGGTCCGCCGGGCGGGCAGGACCGTCCCGGCTTTGATGTCAGTCACAGTGTCCCTTCGGGTTCCGCGCCAGTGTTGAGCAGCGGGGGTTGAGCAGCGGGGGTTGAGCAGCCGGGGTTTACCGGCCCGGACGGCGCTGCATCCGCCGCTGCCAGCACACGGTGTGCCAGTGCCGCCGGCCGGAGACGCCGCCGTACGTCGGCCAGGTCACCACGTGGGCCACGCCCGGGTACAGTTCCTGGTCGCAGCCGGGACAGCGGTAAGCCTTGGCCGCCGCCGCGCCGGGCACCGGGCGCACCACCCAGTCACCGTCGGGCCAGTCTTCAATCCGCTCGGGACCAAGCGGCGCGGACGGCGCGGCGGGCCGGGGCTTCCTGGTCTTGCGCGGGCTCACGGCGGACAACCTTATCGGGGCGGGAATTACTGCTCACTGGTAGGAGTAACGCCCGCGCGGCGCCTGCTAGTCCGCACTACAGTGCCAGTTGTGCGACTCGTCATCGCGCGGTGCAGCGTCGACTACGACGGCCGTCTCACCGCCCACCTTCCCTCCGCCCTCCGGCTGCTTATCGTGAAGGCCGACGGGTCGGTCCTGGTCCACTCCGACGGCGGCTCCTACAAGCCGCTGAACTGGATGTCGCCGCCCTGCCGCCTGACCGAGCACCCGGCCGTCCCGGGCCGGCCCGACAGCCCGGCGCAGCCCGCCCGGTGGACGGTCACCAACAAGGCGGGCGAGACGCTGACCATCATCCTGGACGAGACGCTGTCCGACACCTCAGCCGAACTCGGCATCGACCCCGGCCTGATCAAGGACGGGGTAGAGGCGCACCTGCAGGAGCTGCTGGCCGAGCAGCTGCACCGGCTCGGCGACGGCTGGCGGCTCATCCGCCGCGAGTACCCGACCCCGATCGGCCCGGTCGACATCATGTGCCGCGACCACACCGGCGAGCACGTCGCGGTGGAAATGAAGCGGCACGCCGGAATCGACGCGGTGGAGCAGCTCACCCGGTACCTGGAGCTGCTCAACCGGGACCCGCTGCTGTCCCCGGTGCACGGCGTGCTGGCCGCGCAGACGATCAAGCTGCAGGCGCGCACGCTGGCGGAAGACCGCGGCATCCGCTGCGTGGTGCTCGACTACGACGCCATGCGCGGCATCGAGCGCGAGGGCACCCTGTTCTAGTCCGACGCCGTTACTAAACCGGCAGCCGGGGCTCGCGATCGTCGCGAGTCCCTTGTTTCCCGTCGTCCGCGGCGAACCGGTCCATGATCCCGGAGACTTTACTGTCAACGGAAACCTGGGGACCGAAGTGGTAACGGAGGACCGCAGTGTCGCCCAGACGGCGGACGCTGGCCAGGGTCATCGGAGCGGCCGGGCCGTGCGGGTAGCGGGCGGGCAGCGCGAAGCGCGGCGCCGCCGGGTCGCCGACGAAGAACGGGGCGATCGCCAGGCGCAGCTCGTCGGCGAGACCCGCCGCCAGCAGGTCCCGCAGGATGACCGAGCCGCCTTCGACCAGGAGAGTGGGCACGGCCCGTTTGGCGCTGAGGTCCGCGAGCACCGCGGCCAGGGACAGTTCCGGGCCCGCGTCGATGACCGCCGCCCGGTTCCCTAGGCGCTCGCGCGCCAGCGGGACGGCGGCGCGGGCGGCGTAGACCAGCGGGGTGCCCGGGCCGGCGAAGAAGCTGGCCTCCGGGTCCAGGTCGCCGGTGGCGGTCAGCGTGACCCGCAGCGGGTGCGGCGGCTGGCCCGCCGCCGTCCGTGCGGCCACCCGGGCCGGGTCCCGGACCAGGAGCCGGGGATTGTCGGCCCGGATCGTGCCCGCGCCGACCAGGATCGCGTCCGCTTGCCCGCGCAGCCCGTCCACCTCGTCCAGGTCGGCCGCGCCGGACAGGATCAGCCGGCTGGGCGAGGCGTCGTCCAGGTAACCGTCCAGCGAGACAGCGCAGCTGGCGATCGTGTAAGGGCGGCCGGGCACCCTGGTTACGCTACCCCGGGGGATACTGGGGGCATGGCAGGTCATGCGGTTTCGGACACGTTCGAGTCGGTCAACCCGGCCAGCGGCGAGGTAATCGCCGCCTACCCGGTCCACGGGGCGCCGGAGGTGGCCCTGGCGGTCAGCCGGGCCCGGGACGCCGCCGTCTGGTGGGGCGGGCTCTCCTTCGCGGCGCGGCGGCTGCGCCTGCTGGCCTGGAAGTCCCGCCTCACCCGGCAGCTGGGCGAACTGGCGGAGCTGGTGCACGCCGAGACGGGCAAGCCGCGGGACGACGCGACGCTGGAGATCGTCAACACGGTCCTGCACCTGGACTGGGCCGCGCGGCACGCCGCGCCGGTACTGGGACCGCGCCGGGTGTCCCCCGGTATCGCGATGCTCAACCAGGCGGCGTCGGTCGAGTACTTCCCGCTCGGCGTGATCGGCGTCATCGGACCGTGGAACTACCCGGTGTTCACCCCGATGGGGTCGATCGGCTACGCGCTCGCGGCGGGCAACGCGGTCGTGTTCAAGCCCTCCGAGCTCACCCCCGGTGTCGGGCAGTGGCTGGTGCGGCCGTTTACCGGGGTGCTCTCGGAGGTGTTCGGGGAAACCGAGCCGGTGCTGCAGCTCGTCACCGGCCGGGGGGCGACCGGGGCGGAACTGGCCCGGTCGGGGGTGAACAAGCTCGCGTTCACCGGGTCGGCCGCCACCGCCCGTAAGGTGCTGGCGGCCGCGGCCGAGACCCTCACGCCGGTGCTCGCCGAGTGCGGCGGGAAGGACGCGCTGCTGGTCGACGCGGACGCGGACCTGGACGCGGCGGCCGACGCCGCCGCCTGGGGGGCGATGTCCAACGCCGGCCAGACCTGCGTCGGAGTCGAGCGGGTGTACGTGGTGGACTCGGCCTACCAGCCGTTCCTGGACAAGCTGGAGCTGCGGGTATCCCGGCTGCGGCCCGGGGACGACGCCGGCGCCGCCTACGGGCCGATGACCCTTCCGGAGCAGGCCGGCGTGGTCGAGCGGCACCTGGCCGACGCGACCGCGCGGGGCGGCCGGGCGGTCTTCGGCGGGCCCGGCTCGGTGCGGGCGCCCTACGTATCGCCGGTGGTCCTGGTGGACGTGCCCGCCGACAGCGCCGCGGTCCGCGAGGAGACCTTCGGGCCGGTGGTGACGGTCACCCCGGTAGCGTCGCTGGACGACGCGGTGCGGCTGGCCAACGACTCGCCCTACGCGCTCGGGTCGGCGGTGTTCACCCGGCGCCGCCAGGCCGGCCTGGCGGCGGCGCGGGCGCTGCGGGCCGGGATGACGTCGGTGAACTCGGTGCTGTCATTCGCCGCGGTGCCCGCGCTGCCCTTCGGCGGGACGGGCGAGTCCGGGTTCGGGCGGATCCACGGAGCGGACGGGCTGCGGGAGTTCTCCCGGGCCAAGTCGATCACCCGGCAGCGGATGAAGCCGGCCGTCCGGACGACCACCTTCCGCCGCACCCAGACCGACCTGGACCGGATCGTCAAACTGGTCACGCTGCTGCACGGGCGCCCCCCGCGGCCGGGTAAACGCGGTGGCTGAACCTCGGTCAGGCCTGACCTAACCCGCGCTACGGTGTTTTGCATGACCGATGACAGCCGGGAGACCCCCGTGGTCCTTTCCCGGATCTACACCCGTACCGGCGACGACGGCAGCACCGGGCTCGCCGACGGCGCCCGGGTCCCCAAGACCGACCGCCGCCTGGCCGCCTACGCCGACACGGACGAGGCCAACTGCGCCATCGGGCTCGCAGTGACCCTCGGCGGCCTGCCGGAGGCGATGGTGACGCTGCTGCGGCGCCTCCAGAACGAGCTCTTCGACTGCGGCGCCGACCTGGCGACCCCGCTGCCCGCCACCCCGCCGGAGTACCCGCAGCTGCGCATCGACGAGAGCTACCTGACGGCACTGGAGGCCGCCTGCGACTCCTATAACGCCGCTCTGCCCGTCCTGCGGTCGTTCGTGCTGCCCGGCGGGACCCCGGGCGCGGCCCTGCTGCACGCGGCGCGGGCGGTGACCCGGCGGGCCGAGCGCACCGCCTGGGCCGCTGCCGCCGAGCACGGCGACACCATCAGCCCCTGGCCCGCCAAGTACCTCAACCGGCTCTCGGACCTGCTGTTCATCCTGGC
Source organism: Trebonia sp. (assembly GCA_036406335.1). GTDB lineage: Bacteria > Actinomycetota > Actinomycetes > Streptosporangiales > Streptosporangiaceae > Trebonia. The sequence goes on along the minus strand of DASWUW010001157.1, from coordinate 1,685 downwards.
CCGGGCGGCCAACACCGGTACCGGGGACGTCCTCTGGCGCCCGGGCGGCGACCGGTAACCCGAACTCGCCCAGGTGGGAGCCCGGCGGAGAGGCTTCCAGCCAGGCCAGGAAGCCGGTGAGGGCCTGGTCGGTCATGGCCAGCTCGACGTGCTCGCCCGCGGGCGAGCCGGACGCGTCGGCCGGGGGCTTAACCGACACCTCGACCACCACCCGGTCCGTGCCCAGGGCGACATCCTCGGCCGGGTCGGCCGGGCGGCGGGAGACCACGCTGAGCGAGCGCCGGCTGAACACCCATTCGGGCCGCAGCAGCACTCCCAGCGCGCCGTGCCAGGTCAGCGAGTCATGCAGGTAGGTCAGCACCCCGAGACGCCACGCCCCGGACCCGGCGGGCCGGCGCAGGGCGCACTCGACCGTCCCGCCGCTGCGCTCGAGGAGGTAGCGGCGGGACGCGAGGGCGACGGCGGCAAGGACAAGGAGCACCAGGACGGCGGCGAAGATCACCCCCGCATCGGTCAGCGCTCCCCCCACCGCCACTCAGCCCGTAACCGTCACCGTAGTCGACAACCCACGTCAGGCCTGGTCGCCGGTCGCGCGCAGCTGAGCCCGGGCGTACCTGACCTCAACCGACTCCTCGGCCGCGGCGGACGACCCGGCGGCGCTGGTCGCGTCGTCCAGGCTGGTCTTGGCGGCAGCGGAGTCCACGTCGTCGGCCAGCAGGCCTTCCGAGGCGAGGATGGACACCCGGTCGCCGGACACCGACAGGAAGCCGTCCCGCACGGCGGCCCGGACCGCGTCGCCGGGGTTCTCGCTGCCCTCGACTTCGCGGATCCGGACCAGGCTGCCGGGAGACAGGATGCCGAAGACCGGGGCGTGCCCGGCCAGGATGCCGATATCCCCGTCGATGGTCTTCGCGATGACCATGCCCGCCTCGCCGGACCAGAGCGACCGGTCCGGCAGCAGCAGCTCTACGTGCAACGTCACGAGCGCTCCAGCTCCTTGGCCTTGCGCTCGACGTCCTCGATGCCGCCGCACATGAAGAAGGCCTGCTCGGGCACGCTGTCGTACTTGCCCTCGGTGATCGCCTTGAACGAGGAGATGGTCTCCTCGATCGGGACGAACACGCCCGGCTGACCGGTGAACTGCTCGGCTACGTACATCGGGTGGGACAGGAACCGCTCGATGCGCCGGGCCCGCTGGACGGTGATCTGGTCGTCCTGGGACAGCTCGTCGATACCGAGGATCGCGATGATGTCCTGCAGCTCCTTGTACCGCTGGAGGATCTGGGTGACGGTCCGGGCCACGTTGTAGTGGTCCTGTCCGATGTACCGCGGGTCCATGATCCGGGAGGTGGAGTCGAGCGGGTCCACCGCCGGGTAGATGCCCTTCTCGGTGATCGCCCGGGACAGCGTGGTGGTCGCGTCGAGGTGAGCGAACACGGTGTGCGGGGCCGGGTCGGTGATGTCGTCGGCGGGCACGTAGATCGCCTGCATCGAGGTAATCGAGTGACCGCGGGTGGAGGTGATCCGCTCCTGCAGCTGGCCCATCTCGTCGGCCAGGGTCGGCTGGTAGCCCACCGCGGACGGCATCCGGCCGAGCAGGGTAGAGACCTCCGAGCCGGCCTGGGTGAACCGGAAGATGTTGTCGATGAACAGCAGCACGTCCTGCTTCTGGACGTCGCGGAAGT
>DASWUW010001156.1:0-5770 GCA_036406335.1 Trebonia sp. | reverse complement strand
CTGGCCGCTGCTCCGGGTCGCGGTCGCGGAACAGTCCATGCTTCCCGCGCTGCACCCGGGCGACTGGCTGCTGGCCCGCCGCACCGCCCGGATCCGGCCCGGCCGGGTGGTGCTCGCCTGGCATCCCCAGCGCCCGGGCTTCCTGCTCGTCAAGCGGGCCGCGGGCCGCGTAGAGCCGGGGGAAGGAAAGGCGGGCGGGTGGTGGCTGGCGTCGGACAACCCCGCCGCGGGCGCGGTGGACAGTGCCCGCTTCGGCCCGGTACCGCCGGAGAACATCGTCGCCGTGGTGCTGCTGCGCTACTGGCCGCTGCGCCGCCGCGGCTGACCGCGGCTGGCTCCTGACCGCGGCCGGGGCTGGCCGCGGCCAGGTCGCCCGAACGGGGACGGGCTGGCCCCGGTAACGAAAAGGACCCCGCCCTGGCCGGGCGGGGTCCTCGTCGGTTAGTGCGGTTGCGGAAGAACTAGCCGATCAGTTCCGGCCCCAGCTCGTCCGACTCCGCGGCCTGCTTGTTGACCAGGTCCAGCATTTCCTCCCGGGGCAGCCGGGAGTGCATCGCCCAGTAGTAGATAGCCAGGCTGAACGCGGCGACGATAACGATGTCCCACCAGAACGGGATGTTGCTGGTGTTTCTCGGCGACAGGATGGCGCCGCCGCCGTACTGGCCCTGCCAGGAGATGATGCCCAGGCCGATGAGCCACCCCGGCAGCCAGATGGCGGACCGCAGGTTGAGCGGCGGCCGCTCCTTGTCGAACGCCATCAGGACGCCGAGGATGACGTAGCCGATGAGCAGGACGATGCCCAGCTTCCAGACCACCTCGAAGCCCGACCAGTAGATGAGCAGGTCGGCGACGATAAACGCGACCGGCGCGAGGACCGATGCGGCCTGCATCCGGTACGGCCGGTCGGCCTCCGGCACCTGGCGGCGGAACGCGCCCAGCGACAGCGGCGCTCCGGCGTACATGAGCACGCTGGCCCCGGTGATCAGGCCGACCAGCGAGTGCCAGCTCGGGAAGGGCAGCAGGAAGAGCAGCCCGATGAGGAAGGCCCCGATGAGGCCCACCCACGGGACGCCGTTCCGGTCGGTCTTGGCGAAGATCGCCGGGACGTAGCGGTTCTTGGCCAGGCCGTAGCTGATCCGCGAGGTGCCGGTGGTGTAGATCAGGCCGGTGCCGAAGGGGGAGATGAACGCGTCCACCCGCAGCAGCGACGCCAGCCAGCCGAGGCTGACCGCGCCCGCCAGTCCGGCGAACGGGCCGGCGATGATCGTCTTGTCGCTGAAGCCCAGCCACCCGTGGCCCAGCAGGCTGGCCGGCATGGCGCCGAGCAGCACGAACTGGAGCAGGGTGTAGACCACGGTGCCGATCAGCACCGCGATGATGATCGCCAGGGGCAGGTTGCGCCCGGGGTTCTTGATCTCCCCGGCCAGCTGGTCGGCCTGCTCGAACCCGGAGTAGGCGAAGATGATGCCCGCCAGCGGCAGCGCCGCGAACAGCCCGCGGGCGCCGCCCGGCAGGAAGCCCTCATGCGGCAGGCTGAAGTTGCCGCTGTGGAACTTGAACAGCAGCACGATGATGGTGAAGAGCGGTACCAGCACCTTCCACCAGGTGATGGCGCTGTTGACCCGGGAGAACATCCGCATGGCGAGGAAGTTGACCGCCACGAAGATCGCCATCAGGATGATGGTCAGGATGAAGCCGGTCCCGGTGACGTTGCTGGTGTTCGGGTTGTAGATTGCCTTCCAGTAGTAGGACAGGTAGCTCATGACCGCGAAGCACTCGACCGGCGCGATCGTGACCGCCTGCAGGTAGGCGAAGAAACCGAACCCGACGCCCGCGGTGCTGCCAAAGGCGAAGTGCGGGAACCGCGCCGTCCCGCCGGAAACCGGGTACATCGCGCCCAGTTCGGCGTGGCACAGGGCCAGGATGATGACCACGACGCCCGCGATGATCCAGTCCAGGAGGGCGCCAGCGCCGACGAGCAGGGCCGCGCTCAGCGGGGCGAACAGCCAGCCCGACCCGATGATCGAGGTCTCGGACACCCAGGTGGCGCCGATGAGCCCAAGCTCTCGCTTCATGCCGGTGTCGGCCGGGGTAGCGACCACCCCGCTAGTTTCAGTAGCCATGATCGATAGCTCTTTTCCGTTTCTCGATCGTGCCCCTAAGGGCGAGCCACCCGCCTCGCGGGATCCCGCGGAGAACGAGTGAGCATTCAGTTGTGCAGAGTGAGAACATAGTAGGGATGATGGGCACCCATGAGAAGAGTTGCGCGGATTCGGTTGTATAACGCAGGTCACGGCGTTGTACCCACTTGCGGACCGGCCTAATAACACAGCCGCAAGGTCACGGCTAGATGTCCTGCCAATTACCCCGGCGTTTCCAGTAAGCCGTGTTTATGAGTGGCGTCGAACGGGCAGCTACCCAGCCGGAATCGCTTGTGAATAAATTCACGAGTTAGCGCGAGAACGGCCTGGCCTGCCATTCGGTAATGGCGCCGGGCCGCTCAGCCGTTTGGCTCTTCGACCCGCTTGCGGGCCCGGTAGGCGATGACGTTGGCCCGGCTGGCGCACCGGTCCGAGCAGTACCGCCGGGTGCGGTTGGCCGAGGTGTCGACGAAAACCCCGGAGCACGGCGCTGCCTGGCACACCCCGAACCGCTCGAGTCCCAGGTCGGCCAGCCGGACCGCCAGGCCCATGGCGGCGCCGGCGGCGTACTTGTCCGACATCGAGCCGCTCTCGGTGTAGTGCACGTGATAGGGCTGCCCGTCGTGCCCGGAGAGCTGGGGGTGGACCGGGTACTGGATGAGGAGCTCGTTCAGCCGTTCGGTGGCGTCCGCGCCGTTGCCCTGGGACGCGGCGGCGAAGAAGCCGCGGAACTCGTCCCGGAGCATGAGCAGCGAGTCCAGGTCGGCCCGGGTGATGCCGTGGTTCAGGTGCTCGCGGTCGGACACGAGCGCGCGGAGGCCGTCGACGGACGTGAGCACGTCACCGCCCTCGTGCCCGAGGCTGGCGGTGTTCACGAGCCGAACGGCGAGTTCAGCATAAGAGGACAGGTCCACGCGCGAGTCTCCGCTGTGGTCGGGAAGAGTGGTGTAATAGGCTGGGCCCGCTGATGAGTATTACAGAATGGCGCTGACAGCGCCAGCAGCGAGCCACTGATGGCACAATGTGTCCACGGGTAACCCCCGTACCTGGAGTGCTCACCCGTCAGGCGGCCGAGCCGGCGGCGTAACCCCGCCGCCGCCCGCCGCGCGGCGACGGACCAGTCACCTGAACTTGGGGGTTTACCGTGGCCGACGAGGCTGCCTTTTCCCGTTCCGCGTTCCCGCGAGACGATGACCCGGTGTTCGCGATGCACCGGGGCGGCAAGATCGGCGTCCACCCGGCCGTGGACGTGCCCGACCGGGCCGCGCTCGCCCTGGCCTACACCCCGGGCGTGGCCCGGGTCTGCACCGCCATCGCGGAAGAGCCCGGGCTCGCCCGCGAGTACACCTGGACCGGCAACACCGTCGCGGTGGTGAGCGACGGTACCGCCGTCCTCGGCCTGGGCGATATCGGCCCGGCCGCCGCCATGCCGGTCATGGAGGGCAAGGCGCTGCTGTTCAAGAAGTTCGCCGGCATCAACGCGGTGCCGGTGTGCATCGACGTGACCGACCCGGACGACATCGTGCGGGTGGTCGCCGCGCTCGCGCCGAGCTTTGGCGGCATCAACCTGGAGGACATCTCCGCGCCGCGCTGCTTTGAGATCGAGGACCGGCTGCGCGACCTGCTGGACATCCCGGTCTTCCACGACGACCAGCACGGGACCGCGATCGTCGCCCTCGCCGCGCTGCGCAGCGCGGCCCGGGTAACCGGCAAGGAGCTGTCCGCGATGCGGGCGGTGGTCTGCGGGGCGGGTGCCTCCGGCATCGCCGTGTCCAAGATCCTGCTGGCGGCGGGCATCGGCGAACTCGGCGTGGCCGACAGCAAGGGGATGATCTACGACGGCCGGGACGGGCTCAACCCGGTCAAGGCGGCCCTGGCCGGCGTCACCAATGCCTCCGGGCACACCGGGCCGGTGGAGTCGGCGCTGCGCGGCGCGGACGTGTTCATCGGCCTGTCCGGCGCCGTCCTGCCCGAGGAGGCGATCACCCGGATGGCCCCCGGCGCGATCGCGTTCCTGCTCTCCAACCCGGATCCGGAGATCCACCCGGACATCGCCCGCAGGCACGTGCCGGTGGTGGCCACCGGCCGCAGCGACTTCCCCAACCAGATCAACAACTCGCTGGCCTTTCCCGGGGTCTTCCGGGCGGCGCTGGACGTCCGGGCGACCAAGATCACCGAGAACATGAGGCTGGCGGCCGCCGACGCGCTCGCCGCGCTGGTGGGCGAGGACGCGGCACCCGACTACGTCATCCCCGGCCAGTTCGACGAGCGAGTCGCCCCGGCCGTCGCCGCCGCGGTCGCCGCCCAGGCCCGCGCCGACGGAGTAGCCCGCCGCTAACGGCACCCCCGCCACCCGCACCCGGAGGCGTTTCCTGTGGCCGGACCCTCTTAACGGCCGAACCGGGGCCCGGTAGGGTCGTGATCATGTTCGCCGTTTACGCCGCGCGTATCGATGCAGGTAATCCGCTGGACGGGCTCGAGACGGGGGAGCGCCCCGACCCGGAGCCGCCGGCCGGCTGGACCACGGTCAGCGTCCGGGCGGCGGCGCTCAACCACCATGACGTGTGGTCGCTGCGCGGGGTGGGGCTGCCCGCCGACCGGCTGCCGATGATCCTGGGCTGCGACGCGGCCGGGGTGGACTCCGACGGCAACGAGGTCGTGGTGCACGGCGTGATCGGCGACGCCAACGCCGGGGGTGGCGACGAGACCCTCGACCCGCGCCGGTCGCTGCTGTCCGAGCGCTACCCGGGCACCTTCGCCGAGCAGGTGATGGTGCCCCGGGCCAACCTGATCCCCAAGCCCGCGGCGCTCTCCTTCGAGGAGGCGGCCTGCCTGCCCACCGCCTACCTCACCGCGTACAAGATGCTGTTCGACAAGTCCGGGGCCCAGCCCGGGGCGACGATCCTGGTCCAGGGCGCCAGCGGCGGCGTCGCCACCGCGCTGATCCTGCTGGGCCGGGCGGCGGGCTACCGGATCTGGGTGACCAGCCGGACCGAGGCCAAGCGCCAGGCCGCGCTCAAGCTCGGCGCCGACCAGGCGTTCCCCGCCGGCGCCCGGCTGCCCGAGCGCGTCGACGTCGTCATGGAGACGGTCGGCGAGGCGACCTGGAGCCATTCTGTCCGGTCGCTGAAGCCGGGCGGGCGGATCGTCATCTGCGGGGCCACCAGCGGCGACGTGCCGCCGGCGGAGCTCACCCGGATCTTCTTCACCCAGCTGTCGATCGTCGGTTCCACCATGGGCAGCCGCGACCAGCTGGGACGCCTGGTGCGCTTCTGCGAGCAGACCGGCCTGCGTCCGCTCATCGACCGGGTGATCCCGCTGCGCGAGGCCCGGGACGGCTTCGCGGCGATGGTCGAGGGCAGCCAGAACGGCAAGATCATCTTCGCTCCCTAGCTCAGCGGCCGCGCGGCCGGACCCGGCCGCGCGGTTAGCGGCAGGCTCTGCGGCTTCTCTCAGGTTCCGGCCTAATTCGCCGAGAGCTGGCTCCGTCGGTACGGTCGATGAAGTGACGAGCGACCCGAACGACACTCCCGCAGCTGACCCGGCGCGCGCGCACGAGGAGCCGGGCAGCGCTCCGGACGGGCTAGGCGCCGCCCCGACCGCCCCGATGCCCGCCGCGGCCCCGGTGC
>DASWUW010001155.1:0-3363 GCA_036406335.1 Trebonia sp. | reverse complement strand
CGCGCTCGTAGATGACCGGGTACGGGCCCGGGTCGTCGCCGTCCCAGTCCTCGTCCGCGGGCCGGCCGCCGTCCGCGGGACCGCCGCGGCCGGGTGACCAGCGCGCGTCGGCCGGCCACTGCTCGTCCGCCAGCCACCGGTCGTCCGCGGCCCACCGGTCGTCCGCGGCCCACCGGTCGTCCGCGGGCGGCTCCGCGCTGTGCGGGTCGTACTCGCCGGCCGCCGGCTGTCCGAAGTCCCAGTGACTCATCGTGCTCCCCAGGTGATAGCCCGTCACCATGTATCACGGGCCGTCGGGGGGCACGGTTCACGCGCCGGCTAAACGCAGCGCCGGGAGGCGGCTGCCGGGCCGCTCAGCGGGCTCCGGTGACGTGGCTGGCGGACGTCGCCGGGGCCGTGCGGCCCGGTGCGGCGCTCGCCGGGCCGGCCCCGGCGACGATGCCCGCGATCAGCGTGATCGCGCCCACTGCCATGGCTATCCTGGTCGTCCAGCGAATCCGCATGCGCGTCCCCTTCGCTTCGGCGTGCTTTCCCTAACCGAACCCGTCCACCGGGGATATTAGCCAGCAAGAGGGCGAAAGCGGCGACGGCGCGCGCGGCACATCACGAGAATCTCACTATTTAGTAACGTGTCCCCATTGCGTCCCGGACTTCGTCTAGGGTTGCGGCGGCCACTTCCCGGGCCCGGTCGCGGCCGTCGCGCAGCACCTGCCCGGCGTAGCCGGGGTCGGCGGCCCGTTCCGCGCGCCTGGCCCGGGCCGGCGCGAACCGCTGGTTGACCGCGTCGGTCACCGTCCGCTTCAGCCGCGCCGCCCCGCCGCCGCCGATTTCCTCCGCCACCGACACCGGGTCCCGTCCGAGGCACAGCGCGGCCAGCAGCACCAGCGAGGACACCTCGGGCCGGTTTACCGGGTCGTAGCTGACCTGCCGTACCGCGTCGGTCCTGGCTCCCCGGATCAGCCGGGCGGTTTCGTCCGCGGTGGCGCGCAGCGTGATCGCGTTGCCGCGGGACTTGGACATCTTTCCGCCGTCGGTGCCCAGCAGCAGCGGCGCGTCCGACAGCAGCGCGTCCGGCTCGGGGAAGACGGCCGCGCCGCCCGCGCCGGGGTAGCGCTCGTTGAACCGCCGGGCGACCAGCCGGGTCACCTCCACGTGGGGCAGCTGGTCCTGGCCGACGGGGACCAGGTTCCCCTTGACGAACAAGATGTCGGCCGCCTGGTGGACGGGGTAGGTGAGCATCAGCCCGCTGACCGAGGCCTGCCGCGAGTGCGCGATCTCGTCCTTCACGGTCGGGTTCCGCTGCAGCTCGGGCTGAGTGACCAGGCTGAGGAACGGCAGCAGGAGCTGGTTCAGCTCCGGGACGGCGCTGTGCGCGAAGATCACCGAGCGCTCCGGGTCGGTCCCGGTGGCCAGGTAGTCGAGCACCAGGCCGCGGACCCGCTCGCGAAGCGCGTCGGCCCGGTCCCGGTCGGTGAGCGCCTGGTAGTCCGCGATGACGACGAACAGCTGCGCCCCGGCGTTCTGCAGCCGCACCCGGTTGTGCAGGGTGCCGAAGTAGTGGCCCAGGTGCAGGTCTCCGGTCGGGCGGTCGCCGGTGAGAACGCGGAAGCGCTGCGGTTCCCGGGCGATCAGCCGTTCGAGCTCCTCGGAGCGCTGCCGCGCCGCGCCGAGGCTGCCCGGGACGCCTCCGGGCAGTTCCGTCCCGCCGTCGCCGGCTCCCGCCCTGGTGCTGGTGCTGGTGCTGGTCATGGCTCTGTCTCCTTGCCTGGTGGCGGGTAGGCAGGGACGGCCCGGGCTAGTGAAAGCAGAACGGCCGTCCCCTGTCCGGCGGACGGCCGTTGATCGTGCAGCACGCTGAGCGGCAGCCGTCCCTAGACGGGACGCCACCAGCCCTGAAGCGCGAAAGCAGACATGCCCAGAGGGTAGCACGGTCCGTTCCGTTTCGGATAACAGCATCAAGCGGCCCGGTGGCCCCCGGGCGGGCAGAGGGCTGCCGGAACGCGCGGGCAGCGTGAAAGGCTGGCCGCATGGAGTACACGCATCTGGGACGGTCGGGTCTTTCCGTCAGCCGGCTTTGCCTCGGCACGATGAACTTCGGGTCGCTCACCGCGCCGGGCGACGCGCACGTGATCATGGACCGCGCCCATGAGCTCGGCATCAACTTCGTCGACACCGCCAACGCCTACGGGCGGCGCCAGTCGCCGGTCGGGCAGGTCGCCAACAACGACCAGTCGCACGCCGGGTGGACCGAGGAGATCCTGGGCGACTGGTTCGCGCTCGGCGGCGGGCGCCGGGAGAAGACCGTGCTCGCCACCAAGCTCTACGCCGACATGAATGACGGATGGCCGAACGGGGGGAAGCTCTCGGCGCTCAACATCCGCCGCTCCTGCGACGCCTCACTGCGCCGGCTGCAGACCGACTACATCGACCTGTACCAGATGCACCATGTCGACCTGGACACCCCGTGGGACGAGATCTGGCAGGCCATGGAGGTCCTCGTCGCCCAGGGAAAGGTCTTGTACACCGGCTCGTCCAACTTCGCGGGCTGGCAGATCGCCCAGGCCAGCGAGACCGCCCGGGTGCGCGGCTACCTCGGCCTGGTGGCCGAGCAGTCGCTGTACAACCTGGCCACCCGCTGGATCGAGCTTGAGGTGCTGCCCGCCGCCCGTGCCTACGGGGTCGGTGTCATCCCCTGGTCCCCGCTGGAGGGCGGCCTGCTCGGCGGCGTGCTGGCCGCGGACCGGGCGGGGCGCCGCCGCCTGTCCGGCCGGTCCAAGGCCGCGGTCGAGGCGCAGCGGGGCCGGATCGAAGCCTGGGAGGAGCTGTGCGGCAAGCTCGGCGAGGAGCCCGCGCACGTGGCCCTGGCCTGGCTGCTGCACCAGGACGGGGTGACCGCTCCCATCATCGGCCCGCGGACCCTGGAGCAGCTGGACAGCGCGCAGCGCGCCCTGGACATCCAGCTTGACGCCGGCACCCTCGCCCGCCTGGACGAGATCTTCCCCGGGTACAAGACCGCCCCCGAGCACTACGCCTGGTGACCCGCGGTCTGCGTCCTGAGCGGTCCGGGCGGGTTACCCGTCCTCGTCGTCGGTTTCCGTCACGACGCTGACGGAGTCATTGGCCAGCAGGAACGAGATGTCCTCGAGGGACTTGGCGATGGAGAACAGCAGGAACGGGACGGCGGCCTGGGCGTCGCCGCTGAGCATGCTCGACGCGACCCGCAGCTGCGCGCTGTAGTCGGCGCCGAGGTCTTCCTGGAGCTCGTCCAGCAGGCTGTCGTCCATGGCTGCGGCCCCTCCCGGTTTTGCTCCGCTTGTTCCTGGCGCGCCCCGTTTCGGGGTGACGGGGGAATACTAGTCCAGC
>DASWUW010001154.1:0-3605 GCA_036406335.1 Trebonia sp. | reverse complement strand
CCCGCGCGTGAGCGCCGCAGCAGGGACCGCACCCGCGCGGCCAGTTCCCCCGGCGAGAACGGCTTGACCAGGTAGTCGTCGGCGCCGAGGTCGAGCCCGATGATCCGGTCGGTCTCCCCGCTGCGACCGGACAGCACGATGACCGGGAGCGGGGCAGCCGCCCCCTCCGCTTCGCGCACCCGGCGCAGGACGTCGAGCCCGCCGACGCCCGGCAGCGAAAGGTCGAGTACCACCAGGTCGGGACGGTCCTGCTCGATCTGGGCGAGGGCGGCGGCGCCGTCGCCGGCCTCGGTGACCGCGAACCCGTCCGCCTCGAGCTGCCAGGCCACCACCGTCCGCACCCGCTGGTCGTCGTCGACGACCAGGACCCGGGAACAGGCGACGTCGGGCACGCTCGGACTCCTCGGCCAAATGGCGACCGCGGTGTCGCCTGTACCCATAGTGCCGCCGCGGCGGGAGCAGGGCAAGGCACGCGCATGCGCTGCGGAGTTGAGGGAATGTTGAGGTTCTGTTGGTGAGGTTGTGACGGTCGCCGCTCAGGCTGGAAAACATGCCCGCTCACCCCCTGCCTCGATCCACGTCAGCCCGGCAAGGAGGCCGTCTGTTATGAAGCTCTCGCTGTATCTGCCGAATTTCCGTACCCAGGTGACGCTCAAGGAGCTCGAAGATCTCACCCGCCTGGCTGAGGACCTCGACTTCGACTCGGTCTGGACGCTCGACCGGGTCGTCGTCCCGGAAGCGTCCGACCGCGCGGAGCTCCAGTACGCCTTTGGCATGATGGCGGGGCTGCCCAAGGCCCTGCCGGTGGCCGCGCGGGGGGAGTGGTTCCAGGGCCTGCCGCTGATCCCCTGGCTCGCCGCGAAGACGACCAAGGTGCGGATCGGGATGAGCATTACGGTCACGCCGTACCGGGCCCCCGGTGTCCTCGCGGCGGAGATGGCGACGATCGACCACCTGTCGGGCGGCCGGCTCAACGTCGGCGTCGGCTCCGGCTGGATGCCCGAGGAGTTCGCGGCCGCGGGCGCCGCGCACATCTTCCCCCGGCGGCACACCCACGTGCGCGAGACGATCGAGGTCATGCAGGGCATCTGGAACAACGACGTGTTCGAGTACCACGGCGAGTTCTCCGACTTCGAGCGGTCCGGGTTCGGGGTCAAGCCGCTGCAGGACCCGCTGCCGATCTTCTTCAGCGGGCTCAAGGACCCGAAGCGCTCGGCGCTGCGCATCGCGAAGTACAACCTGGCGGGCTGGATCGGGATCCAGGACTCGCCGGAGGAGATCAGGCAGTGGCGCACCGCCATCCAGCGGGAGCTGGAGGAGCTCGGGAGCCCCCGTTCGGTGGACGACCTCGAGATCAGCAGCATGATCTGGACCGTCATCACCGACCAGGAGGTCGACCAGTCGGACAACGGCAAGGTCACCAACCTCCTGGTAGGAACGGCCGGGCAGCTCACCGACCGGCTTAAGGCGTACAAGGAGGCCGGGCTCACGATGCCGATGTTCTGGCCGCCGTTCGCCGACGTGCCGGTCTCGAAGACGCTCGACGACCTCAAGCGGATCAGGGAGGAAATCCTGCCCAAGGTCGAGGCCTCCTGAGACTGCCCCGGTCGTGAACATCGCCGGCCTGCTCGCGAGCGGGATCACGCGAGCAGGCGGCCGGCTCGCGCTCGTCCAGGGTTCCCGGGCGCTCACCTACCGGGAACTCGGCGACCGGGTCAGCCGGCTCGCCGCCGGCCTGGCCGGGCTCGGGCTGCGGCGGGGGGACCGCATCGTGCTGCTCATGCCTAACCGGCCCGAGCTCGTGGAGTCGCTGTGGGCCGCCTTTTACGGCGGGTTCGTCGCCGTGCCGGTCAACTGGCATCTGCACCCCGATGAGGTCGGCTATATCGTCCGCCACTGCGGCGCGGCCGCCGTCATCGTCAGCGACGAGACAGCGGCCGCCGCCCTGGCCCTCCCGGACTCGGCCCGGGTTCTGCGCCTAGCCCCCCGCGCCCGAACGGTCCCGGGCTTCGCTACCCCGGCGATCGACTACGAGACCGCGTTCGGTCCGGAGCCGTCGCCTGTGGCCGTCACCGGGGACGACGACCCCGCCTGGCTCTTCTACACCTCGGGGACGACCGGGCGGCCGAAGGGCGCGACGCTTACCCACCGCAATCTCGCGGCGCTGACCGAGGCCTACTTCCGCGATCTCGACCCGGTCGCCGACGGCAGCGTCTACCTGCACGCCGCCCCGCTGACGCACGGCAGCGGCCTCTACCTGCTGCCGTCCACCGCCCGGGGCGCGACCCAGGTCATCGCCCCCGGAATCAGCTTCTCGGCCGCCGCGTTCGTCCACTTGATCGCGGAGCACCAGGTCACGCACGCCGCCTTCCTCGCCCCGACGATGCTCCGGCACGTGGTCGACGCGGCGCGCGGCCGGACCCTCCCGAGCCTGCACAGCGTGGTCATCGGCGGGGCCCCGCTTTACCAGGAGGACCTGCGCGACGCGGTCGGCGTCTTCGGGCCCGTCGTGACTCAGATGTACGGGCAGGGGGAGGCGCCGATGACGATCGCCGTCATGCCCGCGTCCGAGGCGCTCGGCCATCCCGGTTCCTGCGGGCGCCCGTTCCGCGGCGTCCAGGTACGCATCGCGGACACCGGCGGCGAACCCGTGCCGGACGGCGCCGACGGGGAGGTCCTGGTCCGCGGCGACGTGGTCATGCGCGGCTACTGGGACAACCCCGAGGCCACCGCGGCCACCCTGGCCGGAGGCTGGCTGCACACCGGCGACATCGGCCACTTCGAGGCCGGGTACCTGCACCTCACCGACCGGGCCAAGGACGTCATCATCACCGGCGGGTCGAACGTCTACCCCCGTGAGGTCGAGGAAGTCCTGCTCACCCACCCGTCCGTCCGCGAGGTCGCCGTCGTCGGTATCCCCGATCCCGAGTGGGGCGAGTCGATCCGGGCGTTCGTCGTGGCCGACGGCGACCCGGCTCCGGGCGAGCTGATCCAGTACTGCCGCGGCCGGCTCGCCTCCTTCAAGAAGCCGCGCGAGGTGATCCTCGTGACCGAGCTGCCCAAGAACGCCGCGGGCAAGATCCTTAAACGGGAACTCCGCCAGCTGCCGCCGCGCCGGACCGGATAAGTCATTAGGATTCCGGCTGTGAACATGGTGCCGGCCGCGGAATTCTGCACGAACTGCGGTGCGCCGCTGGAACTCGACGCGGCCAGCGCGTGCCGCTGGTGCCACGCCCGGATCCACCTGGAGCGGGCCCCCGTCTTCGCTCCCTCTTACTTCGACCAGGTCAGCCTGGTGCCGGAGGATGTGGACGACTGCGCGTCGGTGGCGCCGTTCCTCTATCTGGCCCTCAGTTCGCTCGGGCTGCTGGGCGCCCAGCCCGAGGTGAGGGAGTACCTGCGCGGGCAGCCGTGGCTGCTCGAGCAGGTCCGGGCGCTGAGCACGGCGGTGAGCGCGGCCGGGGTCCGGGTCCGCGACGCGGGTCTGCTGAAGGACTCCTTCGACAGCAACCTCGCGGTGTACACGCCGCCGGAGATCTGGACCTTCGACCTCAGCTTCGACGCGATCGCCCAGCTCGGCCTGCTCGAGGGCCTGTCCGGCAAGA
>DASWUW010001153.1:0-1832 GCA_036406335.1 Trebonia sp. | reverse complement strand
GTACTGCGCCCGCTCCGCGCGCGCGTTCCTGTTCGCCTGCTTCCAGCAGCAGCATTTCTTCCGTCAGGCAGAGGACCGCTGGAACGAGCTGGCGCGGACCGCCGAGGCGGTCGTGGTCTTCGCCGACTTCGCCGCGTCCGCTGGTGCCGCCGCAGGCCTCAGGCAGGTTCCGGTTCCCGCCGAAGCGCCGTTGCGCCGTGAATGGGTGCTGGTCTGCGAAGCCCGCGGCTACCCGGTCTGCCTGGCAGGCTGGGAATTCCCCGGCCAGCGGCAGACCCGCGACGCCGACCGCCGGTTCGAGGTGCTCTGGACCCTCGATCCCCGGGCGGTGCGCGACGCCGCCGTCACCTGCGCCCGGCTGGCGGAATCGTTCAGCCCGGGCCTGAGCCTGCTGGACCGGCTGCCGGCCGAACCCGCGCCGCCCGTCTCCGCCGACCTGCAGCGCGCCACCGGCCTGCTGACCCGGATGGCCGTTTACCTCGGCGACTCGTAAGCACCCGGCGGCCGGCCGGCTACGTACACTGACGGGCATGGCATGCCGCATCAGTGAGCTGGTTATCGCCGCCGCCGACCCCGGCCGGCTGGCCGCCTTCTGGAGCGAGGTCCTCGGCTATACCGAGCTTGGCCGGGAGGACGACGGAAGCATCGAGATCGGGCCGCCCGACGCAGGTTTCGGCGGTCTGCAGCCCACCCTCATCCTCAGCCCCAGCAGCGACCCGCGGCCCGGCAAGCTCCGGCTGCACGTCGACGTCAACGCCACCGACCGCGACCAGGACGCCGAGCTGAAGCGGCTACTGGCGCTGGGCGCCAGGGCCGCCGACGTCGGCCAGGCCGGCACCGAAAGCTGGCACGTCCTGGCCGACCCGGAAGGCAACGAATTCTGCCTGCTGCGCGCCCGGCTCCAGCCCCTTTAACCGCGTTCGCTCGCCCAGCCGGTCACCGTGACCCGCTCGTCACCGCACGCGACCACCTGACGGCTGGCGGGCGTGAGCACGAAGATCGCTTCCTGCCCGAACTCGGCGCCCAGCGCGATGGCCTCGGCCTGGGCGATACCAGTCAGCGCGACGCCCGGCTCGACGTGGGTCCACGACGGGTCTCCGCCGTCGGCGGGCCACCAGGTCAGCCCTTGCTGCAGCAGGTTCGCGGTCAGCCGGGCCTCGGCTGAGGCATTGGCCGCGGGGGAAACTACCTGGCCGCCGGGATTGTGGGCGGTCAGCACGTAGATCGGGCGTCCTTGCGGATCCGGGTACTTTCCGGTCGTGCGGCCGGACGGGGCGGGCCGTAGCCAGAAGACGTCATCGGGTGCTTCGATCCGGATTACGGCAGCTACGTAAGCGTCCCACGCGCCCGGTTCGACAGTCATGGCTCACCTTAGTCGGCAACCGCCTGGTACCGACGGCCCCATCCTGCTTTTTGACTTCACCTCCGCCTACACCGACTGCCACGGCAAGGGAATGCTCATCGAGCAGGCAGACCAAGTAGTCGGGCTGATAACTAGCATGAACCTGATCCGCGCCGCTGCCCTGTCGCCCCGGGGTCCAGCAGTACATCGTGAACATCAGAAATGAGCGCACCAGTGAGCGACGCATGGCGTAAGTCCAGCTACTCAGGCTCGCAGGCCAACTGCGTCAATGTGGGCAACGCCCCCGGCCTGATTATGATGGCCTGCCCTACGCGTGATCGCGGAAGGTGGCCCTGGCTCACATCTCGTGACGATAACGACTCGGGCTGTCACCCTCGGTTCGGCTCTCATGATCGTGGGTCAAAAGCGGCGATATGCGCCCTTGTTGACCCACGATCACGAGCCTTGGGCGACTGGAGAACCTGGGAAG
>DASWUW010001152.1:0-1702 GCA_036406335.1 Trebonia sp. | reverse complement strand
CGGCCGGAACGGTCGTGGGCACTGCCGCCTACCTGTCGCCCGAGCAGGCTTCCGGTCGCCCGGCGGACCGTGTTCTACCGGGATCCCCTCGACGCACACCTGGAGATAGCCGAGCAGCTGATCGCATCGATCTCAGGACCGCCCGCATGACGAAGGGCAGGGCTGGCTGTCAGTAGCGGCGGGCGGCGGGCGGGGTGGTTGCCCGATTGCCGCCGGACGAGAGGCGAACGGCCGCTGGATGCTTGCGGCCGGGGAAACCAGTCAGCCGACATGAG
The DNA here is from genome assembly GCA_036406335.1 of Trebonia sp. Taxonomy (GTDB): domain Bacteria; phylum Actinomycetota; class Actinomycetes; order Streptosporangiales; family Streptosporangiaceae; genus Trebonia. The sequence goes on along the minus strand of DASWUW010001152.1, from coordinate 1,427 downwards.
TCTCCTCGTCAGTGCGGTGCTGCAGCGCCCCTCCCTGGGGCACGCCCCGCAGACGACGGCTGCCGCCGTTCCGTGAGCCCGAGAGGCTTCCCGTCCCCGGTGTGAACTCCTAGGGACTAGGCACCGCAGATGATCCGCTGGCACTACGGTTGACGGGCGGGAGCGCGGAAAGAGCGGATCATGGCGGTGGCAGGGACGACTGTGCTTGGCGGCCGGTACACGCTGCTGGCGGTGCTTGGGACTGGCGGGATGGCGACGGTGTGGCGGGCCAGAGACGAGATGCTGAGCCGCGACGTCGCGGTGAAGGTCCTCAACCCGCAGCACGCCGCCGACGCTGAGTTCCTTGACCGGTTCGAAGGCGAGGCACGCCACGCCGCCGCCGTCAGCCATCCCCGGCTTGTGACCGTGTTCGACTGCGGCGTCGAGAGCGGCACGCCGTTCATCGTGATGGAGCTCGTCGCGGGGCGTACGCTGCGCCAGGTACTCGACGAGGTCGGAATGCTGCCGCCCGGGCAGGCGGCCGCGATCGCCGCGGCGGTCTGCGAGGGGCTGGAAGCCGCGCACGCCGCAGGACTTGTGCACCGCGACATCACCCCCGCCAACATTGTCCTGAACGGCAGCGATGTCAAAGTCCTTGACTTCGGCATCGCCCGGACCGGCGGCACCCGCGCCGCGACCGCGGCCGGAACGGTCGTGGGCACTGCCGCCTACCTGTCGCCCGAGCAGGCTTCCGGTCGCCCGGCGGATCCGCGCTCCGACCTGTACTCCCTCGGCTGCGTGTTGTTCGAGATGCTCACCGGCAGGCCGCCGTTCACCGCCGACTCGGCGGTCGGGCTCGCCTACCGGCAGGTTCACGACGATCCGGGGCCGCCGTCGGCCTGGCGCCCCGGTCTGCCCGCTCGCCTCGACCAGGTCACCGCGCGGCTACTGGCCAAGGACCCGTCATCCCGGCCGCCCGCCGCCGCGGCGGCCCGGGCAGACCTGCTCGCGGTCTTCTCTCCCGCCGATGGCGCACCGAACGGCGGCACCGCCCTGCTTCCCGTCACGCCGGGGACCGCGCCGGGCACCCCCCGCCAGGGCTGGCGGCCCCGGCCGTCCGAGGCGGCCCTCGGTGCTGCACTCGCCGCGTCGCTGATCGCGCTCGTGGTCGTGCTCGTGACGGGCGGGCCGGGCGGCGGGCACCCGGTGACCGCCTCCGGTTCCCCGCCCGCTTCGCTGCCCGCGCGCCCGGCAGCCACCGGCCCCGGTTCGCCGGCCGCGCAGCCCGGGACCACCCTGTCGCCCGTTGCCGCGGCGGCCGCCACTCTGGTGGGCGAGCTGAAGGAAGGCGTCACCGACGGTCAGGTGGCACCGCAGGCGGGTCAGAACCTGTTCAACCAGCTACAGCAGCTGCTGTTTCAGTCGCCCGGCCAGAACCCCCAGCAGGT
>DASWUW010001151.1:0-3631 GCA_036406335.1 Trebonia sp. | reverse complement strand
GGCTGGCGGCGACGGCCGTTGTCGCCGCCGGAGTCGGAGCGGGCGCGGTCGTCGGGTTCTCGCACGGGTCCTCCGGCGGGTCGAACGCGACGTCGACCTCGAAGGAAGTGCTGACTACGGCGCAGATCGCCAGCAAGGTCGACCCGGGCATCGTGGACGTGGTGTCCACCCTCGGCTACCAGGATGCCACCGCCGAGGGCACCGGCATCGTGCTGACGTCCAACGGTGAGATCCTCACCAACAACCACGTGATCAACGGCGCGACCTCGGTCAAGGTCACCGACATCGGCAACGGCAAGACCTACAAGGCCGCCGTGGTCGGTTACGACGAGTCCAAGGACATCGCGGTGCTCCAGCTGACCGGCGCGTCCGGGCTGACCATCGCCTCGACCGGGAACTCGTCCACGGTCGCGGTCGCCGACAGCGTGGTCGCACTGGGCAACGCGGGCGGGAAGGGCGGTACCCCGGCGGTCGCGGCCGGCTCGGTCACCGCGCTCAACCAGTCGATCACCGCCTCGGACGAGTCCTCCGGGAGCTCCGAGCAGCTCACCGGGCTGATCCAGACCAACGCGGACATCCAGGCCGGCGACTCGGGCGGTCCGCTGGTGAACGCGCACGGCCAGATCATCGGCATCGACACCGCGGCCTCGTCCGGTTACTCGTTCGGCGGCTCCGGCGGCTCGGGCGGCTTCGGGTCGGGCGGCTTCGGCTCCGGCGGGTCGGGTTCCTCCGGTTCCTCGGGCTCGTCAGGGTCCAGCTCGGCTACCGGTTCCGCCACCCAGGGTTACGCGATCCCGATCAACACCGCGCTGACCATCGCCAAGCAGATCGAGGCGGGCCAGGCCTCGTCGACGGTGCACATCGGCGGCACCGCCTTCCTCGGCGTGGAGATCGCGACCGCCAGCGGCCAGGGCACGGTCTCGGGAGTGGAAATCGCCGGCACCCAGTCCGGGACCCCGGCGGCCGAGGCGGGCCTGGCCCAGGGCGACGTGATCACCGCCCTCGACGGGAAGTCGGTGACCTCCGGCACCCAGATCACCGAGGACCTGGTCGGCCACCAGCCGGGTGACAAGGTAAGCGTCAGCTGGACCGACGCCTCCGGGCAGTCGCACACCGCGACGATCACCCTGGGGACCGGCCCGGCCGCCTGACCCCGCCCTGCACCCGCAAGCCAGTGGGCCCTCGCTGTCACCAGATCCGCAGCGGGGGCTCACTTCTGTCTGCCGACCAGCGTTGCCGGGTAGCGGCAGGCGGTCCGGGCCATGATCACGGAAGTCTCAACCCCGCGGGGCGGGTTAGTCTCCGCCGACAGCAAACCCTCCGCGATCATGGCCGGGCGAAGGCCGGCGGGAGCGTCAGGCGGGGACTGCTGAGCCGGCGGCGATGACGGCGGTCAGGTGGTACGTCTCGTCTAGGAGGACCAGGTCGGCGGCCAGGCCGGGGCGCAGGGCGCCGGTTTCGGCGGCCAGGCCGAGGCGGCGGGCCGGGGTGGTGGCCGCGGCCGCGGCGACGTCGGGGACGGGCAGGCCGACCTCGGTGACCGCCCGCCGGACGATCTGGTCCATGGTGGCGGTGGAGCCCGCGATGGAGCCCGGGATCCCGCCGGGACCGGGATCGAGGCGGGCCACGCCGCCGGCCACGGTCACGCCGAGGGCACCCAGCCGGTAGCGGCCGTCGGGCATGCCCGCCGCGGCCATCGCGTCGGTGATCAGGACCAGGTTCTCCCGGCCGGCGGCGCGGGCGACGAGGCGGACGGTGAGGTCGTGCAGGTGGACCCCGTCGGCGATGACCTCGCAGGTGACCTGGCGGTCGAGGAGCGCGCCGGCCGGGCCGGGGTCGCGGTGGCCGAGCGGGCGCATGCCGTTGCCCAGGTGGGTGGCGTGGCTGACCCCCGCGGTGACCGCCTGCGCGGTGACCTCGGCCGAGGCGTCGGTATGGCCGGCCGCGGCGATGACCCCGGCCGCGGCCGCGGCGCGGATCACGTCCAGCGCCCCGGGAAGCTCGGGAGCCACCGTGATCACCGACAGCCGTCCGGCCGCCGCCGCGTGCAGCCGGGCGAAGACGGCCAGGTCGGGCGGGATGAGGTAGCGGGGGTCCTGGGCCCCGCAGCGGGCCGCGGACAGGAACGGGCCCTCCAGGTGGATGCCGTGGATGACGCCCTCGCCCGCCAGCCCGGCCAGCAGGGCGAGCCGGCCTTCCAGCTCGGCGACGGGCGCGGTGACCAGGCTGGCGACGATGCGGGTGCTGCCGTGGGCCCGGTGGAAGGCGGCGGCCCGCCGGGCCTGGTCCGGGCCGCCCTCGGTGAACGACGCGCCCCCGCCCCCGTGTACGTGCAGGTCGACGAACCCGGGCAGCGCCCAGTGGCCCCGGAAGCGAGGACGGCCCGGCGCCCCGCCCCGCCCCGTCTCCGTGATCCGGCCGCCGTCCACCCGCAGCCAGCCGGGGGTCAGCACGCCGTCCGGCGTCACCACGTGCTCGGCGGCGACGGTGTACGGGACGGCCGCCTCCGGCCGAACGCGAGCCGGGCCGGCTCCGGCGCCGGGCTGGTCGCGCACGCTAGTCGGTGGCGCTGCCGAGCGAGCCGAGCAGGCCCGCCCGGGCCTGGGCCAGGGCCTCCTGCATGGCGCCGAGCAGCACCGGCTCGCCGGGGACGGAGCTGGGCACGACGGTGGGCCGGGCCAGGCAGAGCCGCGGTATCTCGGCCGCCACGCGGGCGGCGAGCTCGCTGCCGCCGGCCTTGCCGACCGTGCCGCCCAGCACGACCAGGCCCGGGTCGAGGACCACGCACACCGCCGCGACGCCGATCGCGACCCGGTGCGCGAGCTCGTCGAAGAAGGCCGCCCCCTGACCGGAGCCGGGCGGGACAGCGGAACCGCGGGCGGCCCGGGCGAGATCCGCGCGGGCGGCGGTGACCGCGTCGGCCGCGCTGGCACCGCCGAAACCGTACTCGGCGGCCAGGGTCTGCACCGCGAGCCCGCCCGCCAGGGCCTGCAGGCCGGCCTTGCTCGGATGCTCGTTCCCGGCCGGGAGCGGCGCCCCGTGCACCGGCATCCAGCCGATCTCGCCCGCCGCGCCCCCGACGCCCCGGCGCACCTGGCCGTTGGTCACCGTGGCGAGGCCGAGGCCGGTGCCGAGCCAGATAAAGGCGAAGTCGTCCGCGCCGGCCGCGGCGCCGCCGGCCCGTTCGGCCATCGCCGCCAGGTTGACGTCGTTCTCGATCACTACCGGGATGTGCAGCACGTCGCGCAGCGCGTCGAGCACGCCCTCGTGCCAGGTGGGCAGGTTCACCGCGAGCCGCGGCGCACCGGTGCGCGGGTCGAGGACACCGGGGCTGCCGATCACGACCGCCGACAGCGCGGACAGGTCGATTCCCGCGCTCCCGCAGGCGCGGCCGATCGCGTCGCGGACCAGGCCCACCGGGTCGTCGGCCCCGTTCGGGTCCACGCTGATGTTGGCCAGCCGCTGCCCGGTGGCATCGGCGACAGCGGCACTGACCTGGTCAGACTCGACGTAGAGGCCGGCCACGAAGGCGCTCGAGGGAACGGCCGCATAGAGCGCGGCATTGGGACCGCGGCCGCCCGCCTGCTCCCCCACGATCATCACCAGGCGGCGTTCCTCCAGCCGGGCGAGC
>DASWUW010001150.1:0-5137 GCA_036406335.1 Trebonia sp. | reverse complement strand
CCGCCGGCTGCGGGTCGGCGATGAAGGAGTACGAGCGGCTGTTCGCCGACTCGCCCGAGTGGGCCGCGCGGGCGGCGGCGCTGTCGGGCAAGGTGCGGGACCTGGCCGAGTTCCTCGACGCGCTGGGACCGGTCGCGGAGCGGCACCCCGTCCCGGTGCAGGCGGCCTACCATGACGCCTGCCACCTGGGGCACGCCCAGCGGATCACCGCCGCGCCGCGGGCCCTGCTGCGCGGCATCCCCGGGCTGGAGCTGACCGAGCTGCGGGACGCGGGGGTGTGCTGCGGCTCGGCCGGAGTCTACAACCTGCTCCAGCCGGAGGCCGCCCGCGCACTCGGGTCCCGCAAGGCGGACTCCGTGCTCGCGTCGGGTGCGTCCCTGCTCATCTCGGCCAACCCCGGCTGCACGCTGCAGATTACCGCCGAGCTGGCCGCCCGGGGCATCACGCTGCGCACCGCCCACACCGCGGAAGTCCTCGACGCGTCGGTCAACGGCGTCCCCCTGGAGTAGCCGCGGGCGGGAGACGCCGGGCTACGAGGCGGGGACGGTCAGCAGGGCGGGGGACGCGCCGCGCTGGGCGGCGGCGGTGAGCGCCGAGCCCGCCCCCGGGTCGTCCGAGGCGGCCAGGGCGGTGATCTGGCTGCCGCCCGCCGTCGGCACCGGGGTGGCGGCGGACCAGGTCAGGCCGTCAGCCGAGGTCCAGGTGACGGCGTGCTGGGCGCCAGCCGGGCCGGACCGGCCGGCCGCGACGAAGCCGTCGCCGGCGGCGGTGACCGCGGTGACGGCGGCCGGGCCGCCGGGAGCCTTCAGCACGATCTGGGTCAGGTGGGCGCCGCCGTCGGCGGACGCCGCCACGATGGGCTCCTCCCCGGAGCCGGTGACCGCGTAGCCCGCCGCGACGACGTGGCCGGAGGGGGCGGCCGCCACGCTGCGCAGGGTCGCGCTGCTGGCCCCGTCTGGCTTGGCCAGGTCGTGCGCGGCCCAGTGGCGGCCGTCGGACGAGGTCCAGACCGAGTGGCAGTTGTTCTCCGAGCCGACCGCGATGAACCCGTCGGCCACGGCGACCGCGCTGGCGGCGAAGGCGCCGTTCCCGCTGCTGCCGCCGCCGTTTACCCAGCTTTTCAGGTCGCCAGACCACCACAGGGCGGCTGCCGAGCGGTCGCCGGCGCCCTGCCTGCCCACGACCAGGTAGCCGCCGGGGCCCGCCGCGACACCGAGGAACTGCGCGCCGGGGCCGGCGAGCGCGGCCAGCACGGGCAGCGGCGTCCAGGTCATGCCGTCAGACGACTGGTAGACCACCGGCTCGGCCGTCCCGTTCTGCGCCAGGGACCCGACGGCGATCCAGCCGAGCGGCCCCAGGGCGACCGCCGTGAGGTGACCGGTCATCCCGCCGAAGCCGGCCGCCGACACCAGGGACCAGCTGCCGCTGGGGGCGCGCCGCCAGACCGCCGGGTGACCGTCCGCGAAGCCGACGGCGAGGGTCAGGCCGCTGGCCGACCACATCGCGTTGACGCCCGCGGTGCCGTGCTCGCCGGGGTAGCCGGCCAGGACGGCGCTGGCCGGGCTGAGGCTGACGGAGACGGCCGGCGCGGCCGCGGGGGCAGAGAACGCCGACGGCACCGCCCCGGTATTCGCCCGGGCGGCCAGCATCTCGTTGGCCCGGCCGGTCAGCATCAGCAGGGCGCCCGCGCCGACGGTCACGATGACGGCGGCGGGAACGCCGATCTTGAGCACCTGCCGGCCGCGCCCGCGGGACCTGGCCCGGCCCGGCCCGGGCGGGCGGTCGTCCCAGGAGACGGGCCTCGCCGTGGCCGCCCGCACCGATCCCTGCCAGGCCCGGAACAGCTCGTCGGACTCGACGAGCGGCGGGGCGGGGGGTGCTACCGGGGCGCCCAGCGGAGACGCCGCGAACGCGGGCCCGGGGCCGGGACCCGGGCGGGGGCCCGGGCCGAGATCCGGGCGGGGACTGCCGGGGACGGGAAAAACGAACCGGTCGGGACGGGTCGGGCGGGGATCGGTCAGGTACCCCTGCGGCGCCGCCCAGGTCTCACCGGCGGCAGCCTCGGGCCAGCCGGCCCGGTAACGGTCAGCCTCGTCCGCTTCCGTCTCGTCCGGCTCAGGCTCCTCCGGGCCGTAGTCGTCCGCGCTGTCCGCTGCGCCTCCGAAGGGCGCGGCGAAGGCCGCGGGGCCGTAGGGATCGGCGGCATACAGGTCGGCTTCGTCGGTCCGCCCGCCGGGGATCTCTTCCCAGTTCACATCGGAGTCCTGCCATACCCGCAGGGCGAGCTGCCAGCCGGTGTCGCGGGGCTGGCCGGGTAGTCCGTAGTCCGGCGACGGCGCCGGGCTACGGCGCGGTGCTACCGCTTCGGTCGGGCCGACTACGGGAATGTGCCGCGGTCCCGGCTGGCTGAGCGAAGGCCAGCGCAAGTCGGGAACGGACGGGTTCCTTCCGGTCCCGCCCCGCCGGTCACCGTCGGCCGGCGCCGGCGCCGGTGCTGGCCGCCGGGGCGGGACCGGGAGACGCCGGGCCTCCCGGGAGGCGATACGGACCGGAACCCGGTAGACCGAGTTCGGCGCCGGGTCCTTGACGTACGCCGGAGCGCTATCCGAGCGGGCTGGTTCCCTAGGCCGGACCGGGGGGGCCGCTCCCCGGTCCGGCGGCGGGAACCAGCCCGCCGGGCTTGCCGCGTCGGACCGGGCCGGGCCGACGCCGTCTCTCCCGGACCGAACCGCCAGCCGGGGCTCTGCCCTGGCCTCGCGGTTAAGTCCGGACGTTTCGTAAGAGCCAGGCTGAGCGCTTCGCGGATCGGTCATCGGTTACTCCGGGTCCTTAATAAGTAACTCTCTGTAACAGACCGTGGCGCGAGTTTTGCGTTTCGATCTTTATCGCCTGGTTTCTTACTTCGATAATAGCGATCAGGTCTCGGAATACACCAGACCTATGGGGCAAAAAACTCACAAGTAGTTTGTCGATGATTACAATAAGTGACAATGATAGCGGCGGATGGCTTGCTCCCGGGGAATTAATCGGCTCATGGGATTCCTGGGACTCGCCTGTCATCATCAGCACCACAGGGCACGAAAAGCGAAAGCGGCGAATCTGGTCCGACGCCTTACTTAGGCCCAGGTGGGCATTACGCGGGCATCGCGTTGGCCCATTGCGCAATAACCGGATACTGCCCCTCAGAGCGAAGCCATCACGGCAGTCGCGCGGAGCAACAGCGGCGTCCTAGCATGGACGCCATGTTTCCGGAACGCCCCGCAGGACCAGAACCCGTGCTGCCCTTCGTCGCCGCGCAGCCACTAGTGGATCACCACTGTCACGGCGTGCTGCGGGCCGGCGGAGACCTGGCGGAACTGCTCAACGAGGCCGACGGTGCGGCGGTAGCCGACGGGCTGCCCTTCGATTCCCTGGCCGGGCTGGCCTTCCGGCGCTGGTGCCCCCCGCTGCTCGGGCTGGAGCCGCACGCGGACATCGGCGCGTACCGTGAGCGGCGGGCCGCGCTCGGCGGCGACGAGGTGAACCGCCGGTTCCTCGGCGCGAGCGGGCTGGCCGCGCTCTGCGTGGACACCGGGTACACGCCCGCCGATCTCCTGCCCCCGGCGCCGACGGCCGCCGCCGCCGGCGCCGAGGCGTTCGAGATCGTCCGGCTCGAGCAGGTCGCGGAGACGCTGGCGCGAAGCGGGGTACGGCCGGCGGAGTTCCCCGGTGCCTACCGGGCGGCGCTCGGGGAACGAGTTGCCCGGCCCGCGTCCGGGGTCCGGGTAGCGGGCTTCAAATCGATCGCGGCCTACCGGGTGGGGCTCGCACTCGACGGGCGGCGGCCGGATGACGGCGAGGCCGCCGCGGCCGCGGCGCGCTGGCTCGGCGGCGGCGACCGGAACGACGGGGCGCTGCCCCGGCTGGCGGACGAGGTGCTGCACCGCTTCTTCATCTGGTGCGGGGCTGATCTCGGGCTGCCGATCCAGTTCCACGTCGGGTACGGCGACCGGGACATCGACCTGCACCGGTGCAACCCGCTGCTGCTGACCGGACTGCTGCGGGCGCTCGAGCCGACCGGCACGCCGGTGATGCTGCTGCACAACTACCCCTACCACCGGGAGGCGGGCTACCTGGCCCAGGTGTTCCCGCTGGTGTACGCGGACCTCGGGCTGGCCACGCACAACGTCGGCGCCCGGGCCACGGCGCTGCTGGGCGAGGCACTCGAACTAGTCCCGCTGCGGAAGTTCCTGTTCTCCTCCGACGCCTTCGGGCTGCCGGAGCTGTACTACCTGGGGACCGCGCTGTTCCGGCGGGCCCTGTCGTCGTTCCTGACCGCCCAGCTCGCCGCCGGCGACATGAGCTACCCGGACGCGGAACGCGTCACCCGCCTCATCGGCGCCGAGAACGCCCGGCGCGCGTACCGGCTGCCCGGCTAGCGGACAAGCACCCGCCCCCCGTCGACTCAGGGCCGACCGCGGCCGGCAGGGCCTGAGAGTCACCGGGGAGGAGGCAGCCGCGGGCCCGCCCGCTTAGGCGCGCCGCATTGCGAAACGCCTCCACGCCCCGGATCTTCACCTCCGCGAACGAGTCGAACACTCCGATGCGGAAGCCGCTCTACAGCGAAGGATGGAGTCTGAGCGGGGTCCTCACCGGGCTGGACGAGGGCGACCCCGAACACGTGTTCTTCCAAGACGCCCCTCAAGGCGAGCACGACCGCACCCAAAATCACGGTCTCCCGGCGGAACGCTGACTGGACCGGCATCGCGGCCTGTCGGCGGTACCGTTCCAAGGTGCCCCGAGTTGACGAACGGTACCTTCGGGCCGTCCTGAGTCAATGCCGTTAACGCAAGGGTCTAATGCGGCATGGCAGGCTTGCGAGACCGTCGCATCCGGTCGCTGTTCCTTCTGGTCTCGGAATTATTGCGTAAATATTTGGCATTGCGGAGCTTTAGGGGTGCCATAGCGCCCCTAAAGTTCCGTAATATCGCTCTGACCAGGACTCATGTAACACAAGTGACCGCAGTCACGATAGCGTGGCCGCGGCGAGCCGCTTAACGTAACGGCATTACGTCCTGGGTCCGGGCTACCGCCTCCGGTCGGGTGAATAACCGAGGACGGTCCCGGTCGTCTCAGCCAGGGCACGTAGGCAGCGTCG
>DASWUW010001149.1:0-3447 GCA_036406335.1 Trebonia sp. | reverse complement strand
GCTGAAGAGCGTCGCCGTGCGCACGGGAGGCGACCCGGTCACCGGTACCTACGCGGCTGGCCGGGCCTCCTGGCACAGCCGCTGGGCACTGAACGTGTCCCAGTCCTACACGGTCACCGCGACCGCGGTCAGCGGCGCGGGCGTGACCACGGTGAAGACCGCCTCGTTCCGTACCCTCAATCCGGCGTCGACGTTCTATACGCAGATCTTCGAGGGTTACAAGCAGACCTACGGCGTCGGGATGCCGATCATCTTGACCTTCAGCGCGCCGGTCCAGGACAAGGCGGCGGTCGAGCGGTCGATCCAGATCCAGACGTCGCGGCCGGTGACCGGCGCGTGGTACTGGAACGGGAGCCAGACGCTCGACTTCCGCCCCCGCGACTACTGGCCCGCGCACACGACGGTGGCCCTCACCGGGCACTTCGACGGGGTGCAGGCCGCGCCCGGCGTGTACGGGCACCACACGCTGACCCAGACGTTCAGCATCGGCGACTCGGTCATCGCGGTGGCGTCCACCAAGACGCACAAGACGCAGATCTACCTCAACGGTCACCTCAGGTACAACTGGGACATCAGCACGGGCAAGCCGGGCGACGACACCCCGGTCGGCTCGTACGTGACCATCGAGAAGGCGAACCCGGTCCGGATGACCGGTCCCGGTTACGACCTGCAGGTTCCGTGGTCGGTGCGGTTCACCTTCAGCGGCGACTACTACCACGACGCGTACTGGTCGGTCGGCCAGCAGGGCTTCGAGAACGTCAGCCACGGGTGCGTGAACCTGGCCCCCGCCAACGCCGAGACGTACTACAACCTGGCGGTGCCGGGCGACCCGGTTACCATCGCCGGCAGCCCGCGCTCCGGGGTGTGGAACAACGGGTGGACCGAGTGGTTCCTGACCTGGCCGCAGTACCTGAAGGGCTCCGCGACCGGCGAGGCGGTGGTGGCGAACGGGCAGGGAAGTAGGTTCGTCAACCCGGGCACCCTGCCCGCGGACCAGGCCACCGCCCCGCTGCAGACCTCCCGGCCGGGTAACGCGACCGCCTAGGGGACCGCGGGGCGGGCGCGGACGGCGGAGAGGAAAGCGGCGTAGGACCAGGAGAGGCTGGAGACGGACTTTTCGAAGCCGGTGACGGCGTCGAACTGCTCACTGAGCTCGAGGTGGTCGCTGTGGTAGACGACCGCCTGGAGCATCGCGTCGCCCGCGGCCCGCAGGGCGGTGGCGGCGTCGGCGGCGGCGGTCGCCGGCGTCACCCCGGCCTGGGCGAGGAACGGGGCGCTGAGGGAGTCGGCCGGGACCGTTCCGGATGAGGTGATCCTGGCCGCGACCCGGTAGTAGAGCTCGGCGAAGTTGGCCGTGGTGAGCGCCCACGGGTGGTCGCCGACCTGGGCGTCGGTGTCGCCGTCGTAGACGTCGCCCGGGTAGCGGCCGAGCATCGGGCCGAGGCCGGCCGCGGCGTCGGTGCCGTTGACCGGGTAGAAGTACTTCGACGCCGGGTCGGCCCACACCGCGCGCAGCTGGGCCGCGGTGGCCAGGATCCTCGGGTCGGTCACCGACTCGGCGCCGTAGACGGCCGCCTGGACGATGTCGATATTCGGGTCGTAGGGGGCGCGGGAGTCCGCGGGGACGGGCAGCACCGACTGGTAGCGCCCGAGTTCGTCGCTCCAGTGGCCGTCGAGGGCACTGGTCAGCCAGGTGAGCGCGGACGGCAGCCAGGACGGGACGGCGATGCCCGCCGTGTTCGCCGCGATCGCCTGGAAGCAGCGCAGCTGCGCGGAGCGGGCGAAGAACGAGTAGCCGAGCTCCTCTTCCCACAGGTTGTACGTCTGCCCCTGGTAGGCGCCGCTCAGGAAGTCCAGGTTCGCTTCGACCAGGCGCACGGCGACCGCCTGGGTCGCCGGGTCGAGCTGGGGCAGCATCGCGAGCAGGGCCACGCTCTGCAGCGCGGGACCGTCGGTCTGGTTGGTCCACGGGCGCTGGGTGCCGTTGACGAGGTAAGACGCCCGGTCGAAGTCGCCCGCCGACTGCTGGCAGGTCCGGGAGAATGTCACGTAGTCGACCAGCGGCTGGTCGTCCGGGAGCAGGCCGCCGGAGTAGGCGTGGGCCAGCTCGATCGCGACGACCGCCGCGTCCCGGGTCCAGTGGTAGACGTAGTCCTGCTTGAGGCTGGTCTCGCTGTTTTCCCAGGACGGGGAGGCGAGCACGCAACCGGGCGCGGAGATGACCCCGGAATTGACCGGGTCGTCGAAGACCAGGCCGTCCGAGGCAATGTTCCGGTACATCAGCCAGAACATGTACTTCGCCACCGCGGTCAGGCTTGCCCGCGCCGCCCGAGGCCGCACCGTCCCGTAGCTGAGTCCGCTCATCGCGCCCTGTACTCCCGTCCGTCGCCCGGTCCCAGGCTAACGGGCCGGAGCCGGGCGCGGACAGGGGGCTACCGGGTTGTCAGCCGGAGTTCACCCGGGCGGCTCCCGGCTTCACTTCGGCACCGGTCCGGTGGCGATCGCCTGGCCCGCGGCGTCGTAGGCGGTATAGCGGGTCGCCGTCAGGTGCGCGCCGACCGCAAAGGCGAACAGCCGCTCGTCGCCGACCGTGACCGGCTTTACCTGGATAGCGGTGCCATCCGAGAGGGTGAACCGCAGCATCGCCACCCCGGGGGCGGCCGAGCCCACGGACGTCATCTCACCTGAGACCGCACCTACGCTGGCCAGCACTGCCGTGGTGGTCAGTTGCCGGAGTGGCAGGCAGTCACTTCCGTCCGAGGTGGCGAAGCAGGTACCCCACGGGCCCTCGTACGCGGTGACGGACCAACTCTGCCCGGCGGTCGTGCCGCTGGCGACGAACCCGTGCGCACGCGGCGGCCCGGCCTGGCCGGGGAGCAACCAGAGGCCGAACACCGGAATCGCGCCGGGCGGGTCGAACGGGATCGCGGTCTCGGTCCGCCCGCTGTCGGCGTACGGGGTGCCGAGGTGGGCGACGAGGCTGGCGACGGTCATCGCCTCCGGTGCCGCCCATGCGACGTAGCGGTGACTGCCGACCGTGACCGGGATCAGCTTGAGCTGCTGCCCGTCGGTGAACGTGACCACGAAGTAGGTGACGCTGGCGGCGGCCACCCCGAGCGTCGTCACCACGGCCCGCCCGTCGTACGAATCGGTCAAATCCCCGGGTTCGCCGCCGTCCAGGCGAGGCAGCACGTAGGCGCAGCGGCCGCCGGCCGGAATGGCGGACGAGCCGTTGAAGGTGACGTCGTAACAGTCGTTGCTGGTGCTGCCCGGGTGAACGGTCACCTGCCAGCTGGTGGCGCCCACCTTGCCCTGGGCGACCATGCCGGTCTTGGTCGTGAGCCCGCCCGGGGCCTGGGTGGTCCCCGGTGGAGGGCCATCCGTAACGACCGAGTCGTGCCTGGTCAGCGGGGTGGGCGGGGCCGCCGCGATGCCCCGGCCGAGCAC
>DASWUW010001148.1:0-5665 GCA_036406335.1 Trebonia sp. | reverse complement strand
GCGTACGCGGGGCGGCGGGGCCGCGGGCCGGGGTGAACCTCGGGGTGCCGCCAGTGCCGGCATCCCGGCCGCGTCCCGCAGCCGGGGCCGCACCGCGGTCGCCTTGCCGCCGGGCCCTGGCGTCGTCTGGTGGCCAGCCAGCAGCCCCGCGCGGCGTCCGCCGAGCTGATTCGCCACGCGCTGGACCGGGCCGGGGCTCCCACCCGGGTGATGAGGTCATTGCTGCCGAGGGTAATGCATGAAACCTTGAGTTCGCCTTAATGTGCATTCCGGCTGGCGTGTGTGCTGCAGATCGCCCTGAACAACGGTGTCAAAGCCGGCCTATCTGGTGCACTCCTGTTGCTACCGGACAGTAGCACACCAATAGGGAAAAATTCGAACAGCGTCATTACGGTGCGCAGTTTTCGGTGCGGCCAGGTACTATTCGCAACACTGAATGTGACGAGCGGCCCAGCGGGCCGGCGTCCGCAGCGGGAGGGCCCGGCCCCGCTGCCAGCGCTGTGAGTACGCCTCAAAACGCGACGTAAGACATCCTCTGCACTGGTCGAGCGGGTAGCCTCGCCTCGAACGGTGCGGGGTCAGCCAGAGGAGAGCAAGAGTGCCTGGCATGGGCGGCGGTTCACTGATCGCGGGCAAAGTCGGGTACGCACTGACCTGTACGGCAGCCGCCGTGGTGCTGGTGGTGTCCGGCTACGCGCATAACGTGGTGAGCCTGGCCCAGGGGCTGGGCGGCGGGGTCACCATTCCCAACGGCGCTTCCGTCGGTGCGATGAACATCCTGCTGATGGGCCTGGAAAGCCGGACCGACTTCCGGGGTCATACCCTGTCCGCCGGGCTGCTGGCCGCGATGCACGCAGGCAGCGTGCAGGGCGTCGAGCACGGCGGCGTCGGCGGCCAGGCCACCAACACGCTGATCCTGCTGCATGTTTTTGCCGGCGGGGAGAAGGCGGTCGGCTTCTCGGTCCCGCGCGACGACTGGGTCACCTACCCCCAGGCGTACGACGGGCAGTCCGCGGGCAAGATCGACCAGGCCTACGGCCTGGCCTACGCGCAGTCCCTCAGCAGCACGGTGAACTCCTCGATGACCAGCGACCACCGCTACCTGGAGGCCAACCAGGCCGGCCAGGCGGCCACCCTCGCCACCGTCCAGGCGGTGACCGGGCAGAAGATCGACCACTTCGCCGAGGTGAACCTGGCCGGGTTCTACTACCTGGCCCAGTCTTTCGGCGGTATCGAGGCGTGCATCAAGCCGTCCTCCGGCGATGCCAACCTGCACGACGCCAACTCCGGCTTCAACGCGGTCCTCGACGGCTACCAGACCAGCAAGGGCGGTCCCCAGTACCTGCACCTGAAGGCACCGCAGGCGCTGGCGTTCGTCCGGGAGCGGGACAACCTGCCCAACGGCGACCTGGACCGCACTCACCGCCAGCAGGCCGTCCTGGACTACGTGATCTACAAGCTCGAGCACGACGGCGCGCTGTCCGACGCGGGCGAGCTCACCCGGCTGCTCGGTGCCGCCAAGCTGTACCTGATCACCGATGCGACCTGGAACCTGCTCGACTTCGCCACCGACATGCACGCGCTGAGCGGGAAGAACCTGCGCTTTTACACGGCGCCGATCGTGGGCTACGAGACCATCGGCGGCCAGGACGCCAACCAGGTCGACCTCCCCACGATCCAGGCCGCGATCAAGGCCAAGTTCACCGCCGCGGTCCCCGGCGCGACGCCGTCGGCCAGGCCGACCGCGAAGGCGGCGCCGGCTCCGCCCGCGTCGGCCGTCACCGTCGACATCTACAACGGCGGGACCGCGCAGGGCCTGGCCACCGGGATCGCGGACGCGCTGGCGGCCAAGGGCTACAAGGAAGGCGCGGTCACCAACTCGTCGGCCCAGCCGCAGCCGGCGAAGCAGGGAACCCAGGTGTTCTACGGAGCAGGCGCGTCGGCCAACGCGGCGAAGATCGCGAAGTACTTCGGCGCGACCGCGGTGGCGCTGAAGACGCTGGCCGCAGACCACGTCGAGGTGCTGCTCGGCTCCGGCGCCACCGTCGTGCCGTCGTCCCTGAAGCCGGCCGGGGCCGCGCCTGCCGCCTCGGCCACCTCGGCGGGTAACAACGGCGCGGTCGGCGGCGCTCTCACCGTCACGGCCAAGGCGAAGTACGGTATTCCCTGCGTGTACTAAACCGGACAGGACGGCTTTATGGCCAGAATCATCGCAGCCAGGGTGCTGTACGGGCTGTGCTGCCTGGCCGCGGCCGTCCTGCTGGTGGTGTCCGGGTACGCCCACAAGGTAGTGGGCCTGACCACCGACCTGGAGAAGGGCATCGCGATCAGCGGCGGCGCCGTGGGCGGCGCCGGCCCCGCCGTCGGCGCGATGAACATCCTGGTCATGGGTCTGGAAAGCCGGACCAATTATCAGGGGCAGACCCTGCCGAACAGCCTGCTGACCGCCATGCACGCGGGCAACGCGGCCTCCGTCAACGCCGGCACGCTCGGCAGCCAGGACACTAACACGCTGATCCTGATCCATGTTTTCGCCGGCGGGAAAAAAGCGGTGGGCTTCTCGATCCCGCGCGACGACCTGGTCACCTATCCCCAGGCGTACGACGGGCAGTCCGAAGGAAAGATCGACGGAGCCTACGCCTACGCCTACGTCCAGTACCTGAACCAGCACAGCGGCCAGGAGGGCAGCACCGGGCTGTACCTGCACGCCAACCAGGCCGGCCAGGCAGCCACCATCGCCACCGTGCAGCTGGTCACCGGCCAGCACGTGAACCACTTCGTCGAGGTAAACCTGGCCGGGTTCTACTACCTGGCCCAGTCCTTCGGCGGCATTGAAGTCTGCATCACGCCGGCTCCCGCTGCGGCCGAACCGGACGGCTTGCCCGCGGGGGCCAACCTCACCGACAAGGATCCGCTGACCGGTACCGACAACTCCGGCTTCAGCGCCTACGGCGACGGCTACGACCGGAAGAAGGGCGGCCCGCAGTACCTGCACCTCAAGGCTCCGCAGGCGCTGGCGTTCGTCCGGTCCCGTGACACGCTGCCCGGTATCGACCTGGGGCGAACCAAGCGGCAGCAGGCCACCATCGACTACGTGATCTACCAGCTCAAGCATCAGGGCGCGTTCAGCGACCTGGGCAAGCTGAACTCGCTGCTCAGCACGGCCAGCCAGTACCTCATCACCGACTCGACCTTTAACCTGCTCGACTTCGCCACCGACATGCGCGCGCTGAACGGGCAGGATCTCTCCTTCTCCACCCTGCCTTTCACACCGGAGAACAACGTTCCGGTCCCCGGTTACCCGGGCCCGCAGGACGTGAACATCATCGACGTGCCCGCCATCCAGAAGCTGGTGCGGAACTCATTCGACCCGCAGCCGGCCCCGCCGGCCCGGGCTAAGACGGCGACCGCGAACCCGGCGACGCCCGCCCTGGCGCCGGCCCAGGTCACGGAGGTGCCGGTCGGCTCGACGGTCACCCAGGGGCCGGCCGGGGTCAGCCCGTCCGCGGCGCCGACGTCATCGCCGGCCGCGGGGACGGGCACCGGCGGCAGCAGTACTAGCAGCAGCGGTGCTAGCAACAGCAGTACTAGCAGCAGCGGTACTGGCGCCAGCGGAACCGGTGGCACGGTCACGGTGGCGCCTAACGCGCCCTACGGCATTCCCTGCGTGTACTGACCGGGTAACGGCCAGACCAGGGCCGGCCGGGGCCCAGCCGCCCAGCAGAGCCGGGCCCCGGTCACGCCGCCGAAGCGAACGCGGGCCGGGGCCCGGGCGGTCAGCGGGGCGTTACAGCCCCTTGATGACCTCGCGCATGAGGGCGGCGGTTTCCGACGGGGTCTTGCCGACCCGGACGCCCGCCTTCTCCAGGGCTTCCTTCTTCGCCTGGGCGGTGCCGGCCGAACCGGAGATGATCGCGCCGGCGTGGCCCATGGTCTTGCCTTCGGGAGCCATGAACCCGGCCACGTAGCCGACGACCGGCTTGGTCACGTTCTTCTCGATGAACGCGGCGGCGCGCTCCTCGGCGTCGCCGCCGATCTCCCCGATCATCACGATGGCCTTGGTGTCGGGGTCGGCCTCGAACGCGGCCAGGGCGTCGATGTGGGTGGTGCCGATGATCGGGTCTCCGCCGATGCCGACCGCGGTGGTGAAGCCGATATCGCGCAGCTCGTACATCATCTGGTAGGTCAGCGTGCCCGACTTCGACACCAGGCCGATCGGTCCGCGGGAGGTGATGTCGGCCGGGATGATGCCGGCGTAAGACTCGCCCGGGGACGCGAGGCCGGGGCAGTTCGGGCCGACGATGCGGGTCTGGTTGCCCTTCTCGATGGCGTAAGCCCAGAACTCGGCCGAGTCGTGCACCGGGATGCCTTCGGTGATCACGATCGCCAGCGGGATCCCGGCGTCGATCGCCTCCCGGACGGCAGCCTTGGCTCCCGCCGGCGGGACGAAGATCACCGATACGTCGGCCCCGGTCGCGGTCATCGTCTCGGCCACGGTGCCGAACACCGGCACGTCCACGCCGTTGAGCTCGACGGTGGTGCCGGCCTTCTTCGGGTTGGTCCCGCCGACCACCTTGGCCCCCGCCGCGAGCATGCGGGCGCCGTGCTTGCGGCCCTCGCCGCCGGTGATGCCCTGGATAAGGATCTTGCTGTCAGCCGTGAGGAAGATAGCCATCGCTCAGGCTCCCTTCGCGGCGAGCTCGGCGGCGCGCTTGGCCGCGCCGTCCATCGTGTCGGCCTGCTCGACGGTCGCCAGTGCGGCGTCGACCAGGATCTGGCGGCCTTCGGCCGCGTTGTTGCCGTCCAGCCGGACGACGATCGGCTTGGTGACCGACTCGCCCCGCTCGGCCAGCAGGCCGAGGGCCGAGACGATGCCGTTGGCCACCGCGTCGCAGGAGGTGATGCCGCCGAAGACGTTGACGAAAACCGACCGGACGGCCGGGTCGGACAGCACGATCTCCAGGCTGTCGGCCATAACCGCGGCCGAGGCGCCGCCCCCGATGTCAAGGAAGTTGGCCGCCTTGACCCCGTTGTAGGCCTCGCCGGCGTAGGCGACGACGTCGAGGGTCGACATGACCAGGCCCGCTCCGTTGCCGATGATGCCGATCTGGCCGTCGAGCTTGACGTAGTTGAGGTGCTTCTCCTTGGCCCGCACCTCGAGCGGGTCGGTGGACTCGAGGTCGGCGAACTTGGCCTGGTCCGGCTGCCGGAAGGCGGCGTTTTCATCCAGGGTGACCTTGCCGTCAAGCGCGAGCACCCGGCCGTCCGGGGTGAGCACCAGCGGGTTCACCTCGGCCAGGGTGGCATCCTCGTCGGCGAACATCGCCCACAGCCGCTCGGCGACCAGGGCGGCGCCCTCCTCGGCTTCGGCCGGGATGCGGCCGGCCCGCACGATCTCCAGCGCCTTGGCGTGATCCACGCCGGTCAGCGGGCTGACCGGCACGCGGGCGATCGCGTCGGGGTTGCTGTGCGCGAGTTCTTCGATTTCCATGCCGCCGTCAACCGAGCAGATGGACAGGAAGGTGCGGTTGGCCCGGTCGAGGAGGAACGACAGGTAGTACTCGGACTTGATGTCGGTCGCCTCGGCGATCAGCACCCGGTGCACGGTATGCCCCTTGATGTCCATGCCGATGATGCGCTCGGCCTTTTCGTAGGCGTCAGCCGC
>DASWUW010001147.1:0-6387 GCA_036406335.1 Trebonia sp. | reverse complement strand
GGAGGCTGGATCACCGGTCAGGTCCTCTACAGCAACGGCGGATCCAAGACGTCGGGCTGAGCGTCAACTTTTCCGGGCCAGGCTGTCCCGGCGCCGCCGCCAGCTTAGATGCCGATGATAATGTAACTAGCGTGCCTGAGGTCATGGGCGAGATCGGGCTGAGCCGGGGCGGCTTCTACAAGCACTTCGACTCAAAGGGGGCGCTGGTCACCGCGGCCATCGATGCCGCGTTCGGCCAGCACGTTCAGCGGGTCGAGGAATTCGCCGGAGAGCAGGGACGTGACCCGGGGCAGACCCGGGCTGCGTTCCTCGACTTCTGTCTCTCGACGGAGAACCGGGACGACCCCGCTAACGGCTGCCCGAGCCCGTTCGCCGCCGATGTCGCCCGCTCCGAGTCCGGTGACGACGCACGCCGGGCCTTCCTGCGGGGCCTGCACTTGCTGCAGGGAGAGCTGTGCGAGAAGGCCGTCCCCGGTGATCTCGACCCGGCCGCGCAGCAGGAGGAGGTGCTGGCCGACCTGGCCACCACGGTGGGCGCGGTGCTCCTGGCCCGCGCCACGGCCGGCAATCCAGTCTCCGGTGAAATCCTCGCCGCCGCCCGCCGGCGCCTCGGCTGAGATCCCGGCGGCGGCCGCAGCCCACCCCGGCCAGACGGGAGGTCAGATGAGCCAAGACCAGGCGAGCGCGCCGGCGCCGTCGAACCTGATTTACGTGGCGGGAAATATTGCGGCCGGAAAATCGACCTTCTGCCGGCTTCTTCAGCAGGCGCTGGGGGCGAGCCTGGTCGAGGAGAACGTCGGCCGCAATCCCTACCTGGACCGGTTCTACACCGACATGGCGCGCTGGAGCTTTCACGTCGACGTGCACTTCCTGACACTGCGCGGCGGCGCGGTCCGGCGCGAGTTCCGCCCCGGCGGCGCCCCGGCCGTCTTCGACCGCTGCTACCTGGAAGGCTCGGTCTTCGCGGCCGTCGCCTACGCCACGGGCCAGGTCAGCGCCGAAGAACGGGCTACCTTCGAGCTCCTGCTCGAGACATTCGACTCCCTGCTGCCGCCTCCCGGGGTGCTGGTGTACCTGAGCGCTGAGCCGCCCGCGCTGCTGCGGCGGGTAGCGGACCGCGGCCGGCCTTACGAACACGGCATGAGCCTCGATTACCTGCGGGCACTGCAGGAAGAGTACGAGCGCTGGTTCGAGACCTACGAGCGCTCGCCCAAGATCCGGGTGGAGACGGGCCCCGCGGACTTGCGGTCCGACCTCACCACGGCACGGTCGATCGCGGACGAGATAGCGGCCTACGTCCGCTAGCGGCGACCGCTCAGCGAGGTCAGGGACTAGGCGTCCGGGGCGGTTTAGTCATAGTGCTTCAGGTGCGGCCACAGGGTGCTCCAGCCGGCCGCCGGGCCGCTGCAGACGCCGATCACCAGGTTGTTCCAGTCATTCTGAACCCGGTCCGGCGGGTTGAAGACGGCTAGCGGGCGGCAGCTGGCGAAGTAGGGGCGCAGCTGGCCGAGCGCGTCGACGACCAGCACCGTCCGGTCGGAGGCCCGGCCCGGTCCCCAGGTCCAGAACGAGTTGTGCGCTGAGATCACCGGCGGCAGCTGCGCGGAGGCGTACAGGTCGAGCGCGCCGGCCTCCGCGTACGCGCCGGCGTAGACCGATTCGGGAGCCTGACCCGCCCGGGTGAGCACTTTATCCTGGGCGGCGACGTCCGCGGCGAGCTGAGGCCAGCCGACATCGTCGTTGAGGGAGTTCTCCGGCGGTACCTGGTGCAGGGCGGCGACCGGCAGCACCGGCAGCGTGCTCGGCCCGATCAGCACGATGCCGAGGACCACCCCGGCGGCGACCAGGCCCCGCCGCAGGTGCGGCCGGCGGCCCCGGGCGAGCCAGTTCTCGGCCGAAACCGAGCCGGCCGCGATCACCGCGGGCAGCATCCCGTCGGAGTAGTAGACCTTGCCCGGCACCCAGATCAGCACGTACAGCACCACCAGGGTGGCGGCGACGGCGAGGAACCGCAGCTCCCGGGTGCGGTAGAGCCAGATGAAACCGGCGATGACCAGCGGGACCCCGAGGATTCCGACGTACTGGAGCTGCGCGGGCAGGCCGACGATGTAGTCGGCCGCCGACGTGTTCTGCTGGTGCAGCGCGGACGCCATGGTGAGCTGAGGCCAGCCGTGGGCGAACTGCCAGGCCAGGTTGGGGGCCCAGATCGCCAGCGCGAGCAGGCCGCCCAGCCAGGGCCAGCGGGTGGCCAGCACCCGGCGGTGCGCGCGGGTGACCAGCAGGCCGGCCACGAGGCCGCCGATCAGCGTGGTGACCAGGTACTCGTTCTCCAGGCCGACGCCGGCCGCGGCGCCCGCGCCGAGCCACCAGCGCGGCCGGCCGCGCAGCAGCGCGGTGACCACGCAGAGCAGCACCAGCGCCCACGCCAGCAGGTCGTACGGGGTGGTGTTGCCGATGTGCACCGCGCCGAGGAGCACGGCCGCGGTGGCGGTGGCCAGGGCGGCGATCACCCGTCCGCCCCGGCCCGCGCCGAACAGCCCCGCCAGCCGGGCCGCGATCAGGACGACCGCCCCGCCCGCGAGGGCCGGCAGGATGCGGATCGCGGTCGGGTTCACCCCGAACAGATCGGTGGTGCGGGCCAGCAGCACCGCCAGCGGCGGCTGGTCCACGTACCCGAACGCCAGGTGGTGACTCGCGGACAGGAAGTACAGCTCGTCCTGCTGGAAGCCGTAACGGCCGCTGAGCGCCAGTTCGACCGCGGTGAATAGTGCCGCGACGAGCCCCACGGCCCCCGGCAGCCGCAGGCTGACCTTGTTCACGGCTACCTCCACAGACGGCGGGCGACCGGGTTTCCCGGTCACCCCCAGAGGTATCAGCCGTCTTGGCCGCGCCACATCGCCCGCGAGAGCGAACCGGCGGCTCCGCCGCGCGGCCGATAACGGCCCGGGAAAGCGGCCAACGTGCGGGTCAGAGAACGGCGGCGGCGCGGGTGCCGGACCGCCGGGCGATGTGCGCGGGAACGCCGGTGCCGGGCGGGAGCGCGGGGTCGGGGACCGGCTGCTGCCAGGCGGCGGCGAGGGGCAGCTCGCCGGCCCACAGTCCCAGGCCGGCGTCCGGGGAGTCGCCGTCGTCGGGCGGACCGGTCCGGATCTTTACCGACGCCTCGTCCAGCGGCAGGGCCAGCAGCCGGGTGGCCGCGAGTTCCTTGCGGTTCGGCTGCCGGGCGTAGTCCCACTGGCCCGGGGCCATGTGCTCGGACAGCAGCCGCAGGCCGGCCGTCACCTCGTCGGTGTCGGTCACCACCTGGAGGTGGCCGTAGATCATCGCGCAGCGGTAGTTCACCGCGTGCTCGAACACCGAACGGGCCAGCACCAGCCCGTCGGCCAGCGTGACGGTCACGCAGACCGGGCTGTCCGCCCGCAGGCTGACGCTGGCCACCGAGCCGTGCAGGTAGAGACGCGTGTCGTCAAAGCCGTAACTGGTCGGCACCACCATCGGCCACCCGTCGCTGATTACGCCGAGATGGGCGACCAGGCCCGCGGCGAGGACGGCGAACAGCTCACCGCGGTCGGTGCGGCCCTGCTCGCGGAGCCTGCGGTGCCGGGTGCGCTCAGTGCCAGACAGCCCGGTGCCGGACAAGGGGTTGCTCATCCACCGGTCATACCCCGGCTGAGCCGCGGCTGATCAGCAGGTAACCGAAGACGCCGGCGATCACCGCCCCGAGCAGCAGGATCGCTACCGCCGCGCTGAGGAGGGCGAGGCGCGGGCCGCGCCGCAGCGTCGGCCGGGGTCCTCCGAATGCGCCAGCAGCCGGAACGGTCCCTGGCGCTCCCTGCGGGCTGACCGTGCCGGTCAATTCCGGTCCTTTCCCCACCGCTACCCAATATCCCTTCGTCACGTATAGCAATCAGATAACTACACACGGTAATATCACGCCTCGTGCGTACCGTCCACACCACGGGTCGTCTGCAGGTCAAGCGGGATGGCGGGCGGTTCAGCCGAACAGGGGGATGAGTGAACACAGAGGCGGCAGGCACGGACGCGCCGGGCTCGTGGCAGCGGGGCGTGCTGGCCCGGCAGTGGTTCGCTGGCTGTGCCCGGCGGCTGGTCCGCTCCGGTACCGAGGCGGGGTACGACGCGATCGTCTGGGTCTCCGGACTGTGCTACGCGGCCTGGGGCACCGGCGACGTGCGGGGGGAGTCGGCCGCGAGGCCGCTGTTTCTCGGCGCGGTGCTGGTGGTCCCGCTCCTGTCACTGGTCTCCGGTCTGCTGGCCGGCCTGTACCGGGGCCGGCACCCGCGGGGCAGCCTGGATGAGGTGATCAGCGTGTTTGTCGCGGGCGGGCTCATGCTGGTGCCGCTCGCGCTGCTCAGCGGGATGCTGGCGGACGCCCAGCGGAATCCGCTGCGGACCCTGGCGGGCGGGGCGCTCATCGCGCTGCCGACCATCGCGGTCGCCCGCTACGTGCTGTTCACCGCCCGGCAGGGCGGCCGCTGGCGGCGGCCCAGGCGGACCACCGACGGGGTCAAGGTCATCGTGTTCGGCGCCGGCCACACCGGCACCACGCTGGTCAAGGCGCTGCTGGACGAGCCGGAGGGGACGTACCACCCGGTCGCGATCCTGGACGACGACCCGGCCCGGCGGCGGCTGCGGGTGCACGGCATCCCGGTGCTCGGCGACCAGGCCAAGATGGCCGAGGCGGCCGCCGCGACGGGCGCCACCGTGCTGGTGATCGCGATGACCAAGGCCAGCGGTACCGCCATCCGCGCGCTGACCGCGCGGGCGGAGGCGTGCGGGCTCACCCCCAAGATCGTCCCCACCACCACCGAGCTGATCAGCGGCGGGGCGAGGATCGAGGGCGTCCGCGACCCGCGGATCAGCGACCTGCTCGGCCGCCGCCAGATCCGCACCGACATCCGGGCGATCGCCGGGCACTTCACCGGCAAGCGCATCCTGGTCACCGGGGCGGGCGGCTCGATCGGCTCCGAGCTGTGCCGCCAGCTGCACCAGTTCGAGCCGGCCGAGCTGGTCCTGCTCGACCGGGACGAGTCCGCCCTGCACGAGGTGCAGCTCGCCCTGCACGGCCGGGCGCTGCTCGACTCCGACGAGACCGTACTGGCCGACATCCGCGACCGGCGCCGCATCCGCGCGGTGTTCGAGCAGTTCCGGCCGCAGATTGTCTTCCACGCCGCCGCGCTCAAGCACCTGCCGCTGCTGGAGCGGTACCCGTTCGAGGCGGTGCAGAGCAACGTCGTCGGCACCCAGACCGTGCTCGAGGCGGCGGCGGCGTGCGGGGCCGAGTCGTTCGTGAACATCTCCACCGACAAGGCCGCCGACCCGGTGAGCGTGCTGGGCTACTCCAAGAAGATCGCCGAGCGGCTCACCGCGCACATGGCGGGCCAGGCCGACGGCAGCTACCTGAGCGTGCGCTTCGGCAACGTGCTGGGCAGCCGCGGTTCGGTCCTGGGGGCGCTGTCGGCCCAGGTCAAGGCGGGCGGCCCGCTGACCGTGACCCACCCCGAGGTCACCCGCTACTTCATGACCGTGGACGAGGCGGTCCAGCTGGTCCTGCAGGCCGCGGTCATCGGCGGCAGCGGCGAGGTGCTGATCCTCGACATGGGCGAGCCGGTGCGGATCGCCGACATCGCCCGCAGGCTGGCGGCCCAGTCGGCGCACCCGGTCGACATCGTCTACACCGGCCTGCGGCCGGGCGAGAAGCTGACCGAGGACCTGCTCGGCACGGGCGAGACCGACCAGCGGCCGCGCCACCCGCTGGTCCGGCACGCCCAGGTCAAGCCGCTCGACCCGGCGGAGCTGCCCGGCCTGGTGCTCGCGGACGACGAGCCCGCCCTGCGGCGGCGGCTGGCCGACTACGCCGTGCCCGGAACGGCCCTCCCGGCCCAGCGGCAGACGTCGCCGGAAGCAGCCGAGCGGATCCGTCCGTTACCGGCGCACCGGAAGCGGCCGGGCGGGCACCCCGCCGACCCGCTCACCGGGCTTGACGTCGTGCGTGACGACCGCGTTGGCGGCGACGAAGGCGTGATCGCCGATGGTGACACCGGGGGCGATGCTGACCTTGGAGCCGATCCACACATCCACGCCGATGATGACCGGCGCGGCGGTGTAGCACCAGTCTTCCATCGCGTGCTGCGCGTCGTGGACGTGGTCGTGATCGCGGATTGTTACGTACTCAGCGATCATGCTGCCCTCGCCGAGCACCACGCGCTGCTGGGCGGCCACGAAGCTGCCGGGCCCGAGCCAGCCTTTCGGCCCGATCTCGATAACCGCTCGCTGCGATGCGTCGACCAGGACATCCCGGGTCACATTGACGTTGCGCAGTCGCAGCAACCCTCCCGGGCCGACGTGGATCTGGCAGCGGGGTCCGAC
>DASWUW010001146.1:0-2085 GCA_036406335.1 Trebonia sp. | reverse complement strand
GCCGCCGCCGCCCCCGGCACCGCCTCCCGCACCCCCGGAACCGCCGGCCCCGGTGGGGCCGAGCAGGTCGTCTCGGAGGCCGTCCAGGTCAGCGGCCTGGGTGACCGCGAGCAGATAGCGGACGCCGGCCACCGGACGGCCGGGCTCGAGGCCGGCGAAACGCCGGACGTACTCCTGCGCGAGCAGCGACTGCAGGAACCGGTCGCCGGCGGCGAGGGCGTCGTGCAGCGCGGCACGCAGGTCCGCGTCCGTCAAGCCGGCGAGCGGCGCGCGACCCGGGCCGGCGGCATCGGGATCGCCCGTATCCGGGCCGGAGGCGCCGGGGTCGGCGCCGTCGAGCCACAGGTCGAAGAGCAGGTCGAAGGTGGCGAGCTGGCCCGCCTCCTTGACCAGGGCGCACTGCAGGGCGGCGCGCAGGACTGCCCGGCGGCGCAGCGGGACGTGCGCCGCCGCGCGCACCGCGTCCAGGTGCTCGCCGACCGAGACCTCGATGCCGACCGCCCGCAGCTCCTCGACCAGCGGCTCCAGCAGGGTCATAGGGGCGGTCCGGGTCACCGGGCGAGCGACAGCTCGCGCAGCGCGATGTCGATATCCCGCTGGTACTTGAGCAGCACCGGCAGAGTCTGCCGGATGAACTCGTCCGACAGCTCTCCGGCGCCCAGCGCGACCAGCGTCCGGGCCCAGTCCACCGACTCGGCCACCGACGGCGGCTTTTTCAGGTCGACGCCGCGCAGCACCGCGACCAGGGCGGCGATCTCCGCCGCGAGGTGGGCCGCCAGCTCCGGCACCCGGAGCCGGACGATCTCCGCCTCCCGGACCGGGTCCGGGTAGCCGAGGTGAAGGAACAGGCAGCGCCGCTTGAGCGCCTCGGACAGGTCCCGGGTGTTGTTGGAGGTGAGGAAGACCTGCGGGATGTGCCGGGCGGTGACGGTGCCGAGCTCGGGTACCGACACCTGGTACTCCGACAGCACCTCGAGCAGCAGCGCCTCGGTCTCGATGTCGAGCCGGTCGACCTCGTCGATCAGCAGCACGACCGGGGAAGGCGCCCGGATGGCGGCCAGCAGCGGCCGGGCGAGCAGGAAGTCCTCGCCGAAGATCCCGGTGTCGGCCAGGCTGGCGGACTGTCCCTGGCGCAGCTGGAGTTCCAGCAGCTGACGGCGGTAGTCCCACTCGTACAGGGCCTTGGACTCGTCCAGGCCCTCGTAGCACTGCAGCCGGATGAGCGGTTTGCCGGTCGCGTCGGCCACGCTCTTGGCCAGCGAAGTCTTGCCGGTGCCGGCCGGCCCCTCGACCAGGACCGGCTTGCCGAGCACGGTACCGAGGTGGACGACGGTGGCGGTCGTCTCGTCGGCCAGGTAACCGGTCCCGCGCAGGTCGGCGAGCACCCGGTCGACCGGGCTGAGGTCTGCTGACACGATCTTCAAGATATCGAAGGGCGCCGGAACTGGGAAGTCAGAAGACGCCGGGGATCAGCAGCGTGAGCACGACGGCTTCCTCGTCGGTGTGGTTGTGCACCCAGTGAATCTGCTCGCTAGTGGAAAGAGTTCTCGCGGAACCGCGGCGGGACCCGGCCGAGCATCGCGGTGAACTCGCGCTGCCCGGGGACGCTGAGGATCTCCCACGACATCCCCTCCCCGGGCCAGGTGATGTGACGGCGTTCGTGCGTCCTGACTAGGAACGACGACTCGGGCTGGCTCGCGGACCCGTCGGCCAGCAGCTGCGCTACCGGGATGTCGAGCGCGTACGCGACCCGGAGCAGGGTCTGAAACGACGGGTTGCCGATACCGCGCTCGATCTGGCTGAGCAGCCCGGCGCTCAACCCCGAGCGAGCGGCCAGCGCCTCCAGGCTGAACCGCTCGCCGCGCGCGGACCGGATCAGCCGGCCGAGCCGCTCGACCTCGTCGCGCACCACGTCGTCGCCGAGCAGGGCGCCGCCGGTCCCGTTGACGCCAGTGCCGCCCGGGCCGGCCGCGGTGACGGCGGCGGCGGTGACTCCGGCGGCGCCCGCGGCAGCGCCGGCAGCGGGGCCGGCGCTCTGATTTCTGTGTGTCATCGCCACTCTGTCGGGGATCGAGGGGACCAGGG
>DASWUW010001145.1:0-5388 GCA_036406335.1 Trebonia sp. | reverse complement strand
AAGGCGGGCTGGGCGGCCGGGCGCTGGTGGCTGCGGCACGGTCTCGGTCCGACGGTGCTGCGCTGGTGGCGGCGGCGCGGGCTGCGGTCCCGGGTCACGCTTACCGCCGCGCTCGGGCTCGTCGTCGCCTTCGCCGCCGCCGACCTGCTGCTGTTCAACGCCCTGCGGGTATCGCTGACCCGGTCGGTCGACGACTACGCCCGGTCCGGCGCGACCGAGGTCGCCGCGCTCATCGACGACAACCGGCTGCCGAGCCCGGTGCCGGTGGCGGCGGGCACCATCACCATCCAGGTGCTTGACCCGGCCGGGCGGATCGTCAACGCATCACCCGACACGGACCGCTTCGTCCCGATCGTGGCACCGGACCGCGCCGCCGCGCTCGCCCGCGCCGGCGCAGCGGTGCTGGTGCACGGTGCTCCGCTTGACATGCCGCCGCTGCTACGGGTCGCGGCGGTACGCGCGGACGACGGCGACCTGGTCATCGCGGCCGTGCCGTTTAGTGAGGCATCCGGGTCGCTGAGCGTGGTGGCCCGGGCGCTGCTGATCTTCACCCCGGCGCTGTTCCTGGTGTTCACCTGGGCAATCTGGCTGGCGACGGGATCGACCCTGCGGCCGATCGCCGCCCTGCGCCGGGGTGCGGCCCGGGTGACCGGCACCGGGGTGCCCGCCGACCTGCCGGTCCCCGAGGCGCGGGACGAGGTCCGCCTGCTGGCGCTGACCCTGAACGACATGCTTTCCCGGCTGGCCGAGGCGCAGCAGCGGCAGCGGGCCCTCGTCTCAGACACGGCGCACGAGCTGCGCTCGCCCATCGCGTCCATCCGGACGCAGCTTGAGGTCGCGCTGGACTTCCCCGACGGCCAGGACTGGGAGACGACCGCCCGGGACGTGCACGCGGACGCGCTGCGGCTGGCCCGGCTGGCCGAGGACCTGCTGCTCCTGGCGCGGCTAGACGAGCAGGCCGGCCTGACCGGCGGCAGCGGGGGCGGGGACGGCGGCGACCCGGTGCCGCGCGGCGTGCCGGTCGACCTGGCCGAGCTCGGCCGCCTGGTCGCGTCGCGCTACGCCGAGGCCCGGGTCCCGGTGACGACCGCGACGGACGAGCCCGTGGTGGTCGCCGGCGACCGCGAGCGGCTGGACCGGCTGCTGGTGAACCTGGTCGACAACGCGGTGCGCTACGCCCGGTCCTCGGTGGTGGTCTCGGTCCGCCGCGACGGGGCGGGGGCCGAACTGGCGGTAACCGACGACGGCCCGGGGGTGCCCGCGTCCGACCGGGAACGGGTCTTCGGCCGGTTCACCCGGCTGGACAACGCGCGCAGCCGGGACGGCGAGGAAGCGGGCGGCACCGGACTCGGGCTGGCGATCGTCCGCGCGACGGCGAAGGCTTACGGCGGCAGCGCGGCCCTGGAGGCACTCCCGGCCCCCGGCCGGCCGCCGGGCGAAGTCCCGGACCCGGGTACCGGCCTGCGCGCGGTCGTCCGGCTGCCGCTGACCTCGGTGCGCTGACCTCGGCGAGCTGACCTCGTTTGGCGGTGTTGACCTGTCACCGTATCGGGCGGTTAATGTCGCACGGGGACGGCAGCCGGACCGCGGCCAGGTAACCGCCCGGTACGGCAGTCTCCCGGGCACCGTCTGGCGTAGTAATGGGAGACGCGGAGGGGCTCGGGTGCGGGAGAGCAAGGGGAGTGCCAGGGGATGGAAATGACGAGCGCGGCCCGGTCGGCGGCCACCCGGGCGGGCCGGCTGATCCGGCGGCACCGGGTGATATCCGCGGTTACCGCGGTATTCGCCGCCATCGTGATCGCGGTCAGCCTGGCCACCACCGGCACGACGGCTCGCGGCAGCCAGCAGCCGGTGTCGCACCCGGCCGCGCCCGGATTCACCCTGCCGGCGCTGGGCCAGGCCGGCCGGCAGGTCTCGCTCAGCCAGTACCGGGGCCAGGCGCTGGTGATCAACTTCTGGGCTTCCTGGTGCGAGCCCTGCCAGCAGGAGACGCCCCTGCTGGCGAGCTGGTACAAGCAGCAGCAGGGACAGGTCGTCCTGCTCGGGCTGGACGAGAACGACAGCGCGGCCGCCGCGCTCACGTTCGCACGGGCCAAGGGGGTCACCTACCCGATCGGGTTCGACCCGAAGGTGACGGTCGCGCTGTCCTACGGCGTGGACGGACTCCCGCAGACATTCTTCCTCAACGCCCGGCACCAGATCGTGGATCACGTACTCGGTGCGATGACCAAGGACGCGCTGGCCAAGGGCCTGCGGCTGATGAAGCCGGCCTGATCGTCCCCGGATCCCTAGCCACCCTCCAGGTTTCTTTCAGGTTGACGACGCTTACTTAATAGGCTTGAGGAGACGGGGCCGGCAACCCGGCGGCGCCCCCTGGCAGTCGCCCGGAGGTCGCCGGGGGCGGAATCCGTCACCGGCACGCGAATGAGTACGCTGTTCTGGTGAAGGCGAGATAGATGCACGACGACGACCGTGGAAGCGCCCCGCAGGACGGCCGGCAGCCACCGGAGTACGTGAGCCCCTGGATCGCGGCAGCGCAGCCGGAGGGCGCCGACCCCGGCAGTGCGTCCCGGCCCGGTGACCCGCGCGGCGAGGCCGGCGGCGAAACGATCTCGTTCGGCCCGGGACCGGTGTCCGGGGAGAACGGCTACCCGCCGCCCGCCGCCAGCCCGCGAGACCACCAGCAGCCCGGCTACGGGCAGCAGCCCGGGTACGGGCAGCAGCCCGGGTACGGGCAGCCGGGTTACGAACAGCGCGGGTACGGACAGCCCGGGTACGGGCAGCAGCCGCCTTACGGCCAGGACCCGTGGGGCGGTTACGGCACCCCGCCGCCCCCGCCCCGGTCCGGTTTCGGCCGGGTGATCGCCTACCTGGCGGTGGCCGTGCTCGCGGCCGGCGCCGGGGCCGGCGCCGCGGTCGCGCTCAACGGCGGCAGCAGTTCGCCCGCCGCGGTCGCCCCGCTAGGCGGCAGCGGCCAGACTCTGCCCGGCGGCGGAGCCGTGGCCCCCGATCCGATCCCGACTTTCGGCGGCGGGACCGGCGCCGGCCCGGGCAGCGCGCCCGGCGGGACGAACTCCGGAACCGGGAAGCTCAACGCCAAGGCGCTGTCGGCCAAGGTCAACCCGGGTGTCGTCGACATCACCTCCAACCTCACCTACAGCAACGCGACCGCCGAGGGCACCGGCATGGTGATCTCGTCCAGCGGTCTCGTACTCACCAACAATCACGTCATCGACCAGGCGACCAGCATCTCGGGCCGGCTTGTGGTCTCCGGCAAGTCCTTCACGGCGAAGGTCATCGGCTACGACTCCACCGACGACGTGGCGCTGCTGCAGCTAGTCGGCGCGTCCGGCCTCACCACCGTCTCGCTGTCCGACTCGGCCCAGGCCAAGGTCGGCCAGGCGGTACTCGGGATTGGCAACGCCGGCGGCAAGGGCGGCCTCCCGTCCACCGCGCAGGGCACGATCAAGGCCCTTGACCAGTCCATCGAGGCCAGCGACAGCGGCGCGGGCACCACCGAGAAGCTGCACGGCATGATCGAGTCGGACGCGCCGATCGCGGAGGGCGACTCGGGCGGCCCGCTGGTCAACGCCGACGGCGCCGTCGTCGGCATGGACACCGCGGCCGACTCGTCCGGGTTCGGCCCGTCCCAGACCGCCACGACCGGCTTCGCGATCCCGATCAACACCGCGATAGCCATCGTGAACGAGATCAAAGCGGGCCAGAAGACCGGGAACATCCATCTCGGGCTGGCCGGCTTCCTGGGCGTCAACGTCGCCAACGCGTCCGACTCGAGCGGCTGCTCAAGCGGCGGCGACGGCTTCGGCGGCTTCCCCGGTTCCAGCTCCCCGGTGAACTCGGGCGCGCTGATCTGCCAGGTCTCCCCCGGTGCCCCGGCGAAGAACGCGGGCCTGGCCAGCGGCGACGTCATCACCGCGATCAACGGCACGCCGATCGCCTCGGCCGACGCGCTGACCAAATTCATGGCCACGGCCGGGCCGGACAGCAAGATCTCGGTCTCCTACGTCAACCAGTACGGCACCCGGCACACCGCCACGGTCACGTTGACCGGCTGGGCGAAATAACCCGCGAGCCAAAGCGCGCGCCCGGTCAGCGGACTGAGGAGGGAAGGAGCGCAGCGACTGACCGGCGAGGGAGCAGGCAGGGGTCCCGAGCGCGCGGCGGCGAGCGGGAATGCACAATGGCGAGCGGGACTAGCTGAGCCAGGCGCGCAGGACCCGCTCGGCCGTGGTAATCGGGGCGGCGTCGACGTATTCGCCCGGGGTGTGGGCGATTTCCGAGATGCCCGGGCCGTAGTTGACCGCGGGGATGCCCAGTTCGGCGAACCGGGCCACGTCGGTCCAGCCCAGCTTGGGCCGCGGGGTGCCGCCCACCGCCCGGACGAACTCGGCGGCCGGCCCGGTCGTGAGCCCGGGCCGGGCACCGGGAGCCGAGTCGAGGATCTCCACCGGCCACGCCGCGAACAGCGCGCGGACGTAAGACTGCGCCTCCTCCTCGCCGCGGTCGGGGGCGAAACGGTAGTTCACCGTGATCACGCACTCGTCCGGGACGACGTTGCCCGCGACGCCGCCGGAGACCGCGACCGCGTTCAGCCCCTCGTGGTACTCGAGGCCGTCGACCAGCGGCCGGCGCGGCTCCCAGGACCGCAGGACGTCGAGCACGGGGGCCGCCGCGTGGATCGCGTTCTTTCCCATCCAGGACCGGGCGGTGTGCGCGCGGGCCCCCTCGACCCGGACCGCCGCGCGGAGCGTGCCCTGGCAGCCGCCCTCGACCACGCCGCCGCTCGGCTCCAGCAGCACCGCGAAGTCTCCCGCGAGCAGCTCCGGAGCCTCCCGGGTAAGCCGGTACAGGCCGTTGCGGGCGGCGTCGACCTCCTCGCACTCGTAGAACACGTAGGTCACGTCGCGGTTGGGCTCGGTCAGCGTGGCCGCGAGCCGCAGCTGGACCGCCACCCCGGCCTTCATGTCGGACGTGCCTACCCCGGTCAGCCGGGACCGTTCGGGATTCCACCGCGACGGGAAGTTACCCGCGTGCGGCACCGTGTCGATATGGCCGGCCAGCACCACTTTCTCGCGCGCGCCGACCTCCCTGCGGGCGACCAGCGTGTTGCCCAGCCGGGTCACGTCCAGGTGCGGCAGCCGGCGCAGCGCGCGCTCGATGGCGTCCGCCAGCGGGCCTTCCTCACCGCTGACGGACGCGATGTCGACGAGGGCAGCGGTGAGCGCCGGGCCCGCAGCGCGCAGGTCGAGGTCATGGTCCACCCGGCCAACCTACCGCCGGGCGTCCCCGCCCCGGCCGGGCCCCGGCCCCGGGACCTACGCCTGGTCGGTGCCGCCGGCCGCCTGCTGGCGGGCCATCACCTTGGCC
>DASWUW010001144.1:0-1577 GCA_036406335.1 Trebonia sp. | reverse complement strand
GCCGGCGGGAACCGGGTCGCGGCGGGCTGGCGTCAGCCGCGGCCGTACTGGCTTTCGGCCCGCCAGAAGAAGACGATGCCGACGGCGAGGAATGCGACTCCCCAGGCGACGGCGGCGATCCAGAGGTCGTTGTTGGTGACGATCGCGTGGCAGTAAGCCTGGTAGGCGTAGTTCGGTGTGTGCGGGCCGGAGATGTTCCCGCCCGGGTGCGCGAGGTAGGCGTCGCAGAGCGTGCGGTTGAACGGCTTGTTGCCCGCGGAATTGGCCCGGTAGCTCGACATGAACCCGACCCGGACCAGCTGGATGTACACCGCCGGCGGGTTGAGCGACAGGATCTGGGCGACCGGGAACCGCCGCGCCGGGGCCAGCGTGATGATCAGGTACATAACGCCGCAGAAGTACCGGGAGATCCGCAGGAAGAACGGGATCAGCTCCGACACGTCGGCCACCGCGCCGCCGAGGCGGGCGACGATCAGCGCCGCCCCGGTGTTGAACATCGTCTGCAGCACCACCGCCGGGATGACGAGCAGCCAGTACCAGCTGGGGTACTCGCCGCTCACCAGCATGACGGCGACCACCACCACCATCCCGATGAGCATCTGCTGCAGCTCGACGATCACGTAAGCGAGCGGCAGTGACGCCCGGGGGAAGTACAGTGCCCGGATGAGCTGCAGGTTCGCTCGCATTACGTTGGAGCCGGTGACGATCGACCGTTCGGTGAACGCGAACACGAACACGCCGGTGACCAGGAACGCCGGGTAGTGCGCCACGCCGCGCGCGGCCTCGAAGAGCAGGCCGAAGATCAGGTAGTAGACGCACGCGTTCAGCAGCGGCGTCAGCACCTGCCAGATCTGGCCGAGCTTGGCGTCGGTGTACATCGAAATGTTCCGCGCGGTGGCGTAGCCGACGATGAAGTGCCGGCGCTGCCACAGCATCGCGAGGTAGCGCCGCAGCGTCGGGCGCGCCCCGGACAGCTTCAGCTCGTACTGGGCGGCGAGCTGGCCCAGGTCCTGGTCGGGCACCCGGGGGGCGTCGGGCGTGATGACGCTCCCCGCCTCCAGGGCGCCTGGCGCGCTGATCTGACCGCTGTTGTCCACGACGGGGAAGTCTATTGGACGGAGTCCGGAAAACGGTCATTGACGTCACGCTGTGAGGTACCCGCGTCCGTACCGCAACCTGAACGGAGTGCCTACAGGCCGGAGTCGCCGGTCCTGATCAGGATGCGGCCGCATTCCTCGTGCCGCACCACCTCGTCTACGGCGGCGGCCCGGACCGTGTTCAGCTCGACGGTGGACAGCGTCTCCCGGCAGCCGCCGCACTGGCCGCGGCGCAGCAGCGCCGCCCCCTGGCCGGTAGAAGCGCGGATCCGGTCGTACAAGGCGAGCAGATCGGACGGCATGGCCGCGACCACGGTCGCGCGGGTCTCACCCGCCTTGGCCGCCTGCTCCTCGATTTCGGCCAGAGCGGCGTCGCGGCGGGCGGTCACGGTCGCGACGTCGGCGCTGACGGTCTCGTGCTCGGCGGCGGCGCCGTCCCGCAGCGCCTGCGCCGTCTCCCGCCGTTCCATCAGCTCGAGC
>DASWUW010001143.1:0-2895 GCA_036406335.1 Trebonia sp. | reverse complement strand
CCGCCCCGGACGACCGTTACCTGGAGCGCCCGGGGCGCGGGAAGCCGCCCGGCCAGCCGGGCTAGGCCGGCCGCGGCCGGCTCTCAGGCGCTGGCCGCCTCGGCCCGGGCGCCCGCCGGCGCCGGCGCGGCTTCCTGCCGGCGGACCGCCGTCCGGCCCAGGATCAGCCAGCCGAGGAACGCGAACGCGAGCGCGACGATCACCCCGAGGTTGGCGTACTGCCACGAGCCGGCCTTGCCGCCCAGCCCGAACGGCCCGAGCAGGAACCCCTGCCAGCTGAGCCAGTTCGCGTTGATGTTGACGACCAAGCCGAAGCCGAGCACGGTGCCGATGACCATGAGCGCGATCGGCACCCAGCGCACCGCGCCGTACCGGCCCCGGGAGGAGAACAGGTCGGCCTCGGCGTAGGCGGTGCGGCGCAGTGCGATGTCGGCCAGCATGACCCCGCACCAGGCTGCGATCGGCACGCCCAGCGTGATCAGGAACCCCTCGAACGGCCCGATGAAGTTGCTGGAGAAGAACACCACGTAGACGGTGCCCGCGATCATCAGCACCCCGTCGAACAGCGCGGCCGACCAGCGCGGCACGGGCAGCCCGGCGGCGAGCAGGGTCAGCCCGGAGGAGTAGATGTCGAGCACCGCCCCGCCGACCAGGCCGAGGACGGCGACGATGACGAACGGCACCAGGTACCAGGTCGGCAGGATGGTGGCCAGCGCGCCGATGGGGTCGGTGTTGATCGCGCTGGACAGCGTGGCGGACGACCCGGCGAGCAGCAGCCCGAAGCCGAGCAGGAACACGGGGGCGACCGAGGCGCCGAACGTGGTCCACCACACCACCGCGCCGCCGGAGGTCCGCCGGGGCAGGTAGCGCGAGTAGTCGGCCCCGGTGTTGACCCAGCCGAGGCCGAAGCCGGTGATCACCAGCACGGTCGCGCCGAGGAAGGCCTGGGCCGAGCCCGAGTGCGCGGCCGAGACGGTGGACCAGTGGATCTTGTCCGCGACCAGGATGAAGTAGACGACGGTCAAGATTCCGGTCACCGCGGTGATGACGGTCTGCAGCCGCATAATCGTGTCGAAGCCGAGGGCGGCGCTGCCCACGATCAGCACGGTGATGACGAGGAAGGCGATCACCTTGGTGACGTCGCCCGAGCTCCAGCCGAGCCGGTGGAACACGGTCGCGGTGGCCAGCGTAGCCAGCACGGTGAGCACGATCTCCCAGCCCACGTTGAGGATCCAGGACACCAGGGCGGGCAGCTTGTTGCCCTGCACGCCGAACGCCGCCCGGGACAATACCAGCGTCGGGGCCGAGCCGCGCTTCCCGGCGACCGCGACAAAGCCGACGAGCAGGAAGCTCACCACGATCCCGATCAGCCCGGCCGCGCACGCCTGCCAGAACGAGATGCCGAAGGCGAGGACGTAGGCGCCGTAGCTGAGGCCGAGCACGGAGATGTTGGCCGCGAACCAGGGCCAGAACAGGCTGCGGGGGGCGCCCTTGCGCTCGTCCTCGCGGATGACGTTGATGCCGTTCGTCTCAAGGCCGAGCGGATGCTGCTGTGCCGCGGTACTCATCCGCTGCCCCTTTCCTGGCGACCGATAGCCTCATCGGTAGCTGGTAAAACCGCGTACCGAGGGGAATCCTTCCTTGTCTTCGCCGCAGGAACAAGACCGGGCCCGGGGCGCCCTCTACGGGCTGGCGATCGGCGACGCCCTGGGCATGCCGACCCAGCTGCTGTCCCGGGAGCAGATCGTCGACCGCTGGGGGCCGCTGCTGGCCGGCTTCGAGCCCGCGCCGCCCGGGCACCCGGTCGCCGCGGGGATGCCGGCCGGCGCCGTTACCGACGACACTGAGCAGGCGGTCCTGCTCGGCCGCCTGCTGCTGTCCGGACGGGTGGACCCGCGCGAGCTCGCGGACCGGCTGATCGCCTGGGAGCGTGACATGACCGCCCGCGGGTCACTCGACCTGCTGGGCCCGTCCACCCGCCGGGCGATCGACGCGGTGCTCGCGGGGACCCCGCCGGAGGAAGCGGGCGCCTCCGGGGATACCAACGGGGCGGCAATGCGGATCGCCCCGGTCGGGCTCGCGGTCTCCGCGTTCAACCTGACCGCCCTGGTCGATGCCGTGCAGGAGGCGAGCCTGGTCACGCACAACACCTCGGTGGCGCTGGCGGGCGCCGCCGCGGTGGCCGCCGCGGTCAGCACGGGCGTGAGCGGCAGCGGAGGCGGGAGCGCGGGCTCCGGAGCGGGCCGCGTCGCGACGGCCGTCGAGCGGGCGGTGGAGGCCGCCGCGCTGGGCGCCGAGCGCGGCCACTGGGTAGCGGGAGCCGATGTCGCGGCCCGCATCCGCTGGGCCACCGACCTGGTCGCCGGCCAGCCGCCGGAAAGGGCGGCCGAGGCGATCTACGCGCTGGTCGGCACCAGCCTGGCGACCCAGGAATCGGTGCCCGCGGCGTTCGCCGTGCTCAGCGCCGTACCCGGGGACCCGTGGCGGGCCTGCCTGCTGGCCGCGTCGCTCGGCGGGGACACCGACACGATCGCCGCGATGGCCGGCGCCGTCGCCGGGGCCTGCCACGGGCTGTCCGCCTTCCCGCCCGAGGCGGTCAGTGTCATCGACGGCCACGGCCTCGGCCTCAGGGAACTGGCCGACTCACTGCTGGCGATGCGTGCATGATCACCCCGAACGGGCCCGTGCTGGACCCGGTCCCCCAGCGCCTCGTCTTCGCCGGGGAGGCCCTGGTCGACGTGCTCATGCAGGTCGCGGCCCTGCCCGAGCGCGGCGGCGACCGGCTGGCCAGCTCGGCCACGGTCACCGCGGGCGGCGGCTTCAACGTCATGGCCGCCGCCGCCCGCCAGGGCCTCCCCGCCCTCTACGCGGGCGGCCACGGCACCGGCCCCTGGG
>DASWUW010001142.1:0-6418 GCA_036406335.1 Trebonia sp. | reverse complement strand
TTTGGCCGCGGCGGCGGGCGAACGGGCCGAACTTTCCTCCGCCGCGTTGTCGATTGCGGGCGCCCGCGTTCGTGACCATCATGAGGAGCCGGCCGGCGGCCGGCCGCGACGGAGGGAAACGACATGAAGCAGTACCTGCTCTCGGTGCACATGGTCGAGGGATCGCCGGTGCCCTCCGAGGCGGAGGCGCAGCGGATGTACCAGGCCGTGGACGCGTTCAACGCCGAGCTCAGGACGTCGGGGGAGTGGGTGTTCGCGGGCGGCCTGCTCCCGCCGGACACCGCCACCGTGGTCCGGGCGCAAGGCGGCCAGGTCGTCACCACCGACGGGCCCTTTGCCGAGACCAAGGAGCAGCTCGGCGGCTTCTGGGTGGTCGAGGCGGCCGACCTGGACGCCGCGCTGGCCATCGCCGCCCGCGGCTCGGCGGCGTGCGGCAGCCCGGTGGAAGTCCGCCCGTTCCAGGAAATCCCGGACTAGCGGTGCCGGAGGCAGGCCCGGCCGGGCGGGACCGCCAGCCGCAGCCGGCCGCCCGGCCCGGCCTGGACCGGGTGTTCCGGGAGAGCGCGGGCCGCGCGGTCGCCACCCTGGCCCGCGTCTTCGGCGACATCGGCCTGGCCGAGGACGCGGTGCAGGAGGCCTTCGCGGTGGCCACCGAGCGCTGGCCGGCCGACGGCCTGCCCCCCAACCCGGGCGGCTGGATCGTGACCACCGCGCGCAACAAGGCGCTGGACCGGCTGCGCCGGGAGTCGACCCGGTCCAGCCGGGAGGCCGAGGCGGTGGCGCTGACCGGAGTACCCGAGCCAGAAACGGAGGCGGGACCGGTGCGCGACGACCAGCTGCGTCTCATCTTCACCTGCTGCCATCCGGCGCTCGCCCCGGAGGCGCGGATCGCGCTCACCCTGCGGCTGATCGCCGGACTGCAGACCCCCGAGATCGCCCGCGCCTTCCTCGTGCCCGAGCCGACGATCGCGCAGCGCCTGGTCCGCGCCAAGCGGAAGATCAGGGACGCGGGGATCCCGTACCGGGTGCCGGACGACCACGAGCTGCCGGGACGGCTGCCCGATGTCCTGGCGGTGGTCTACCTGGTGTTCAACGAGGGCTACGCCGCCGCCGCGGGCGACACCCTGGTCCGGCGGGAACTGTGCGCCGAGGCGATCCGGCTGGCCCGGCTGCTGGCCGCCCTGATGCCGGACGAGCCCGAGGTCAGCGGGCTCCTCGCGCTGCTGCTGCTGACCGAGTCCCGCCGTCCCGCCCGCACCACGCCCGCCGGGGACCTGGTGCTGCTGGCCGACCAGGACCGCGGCGACTGGGACGGCGCCCTCATCGCCGAGGGCCAGGGCCTGGTCCGCGCCTGCCTGCGCCGCGGCCGGCCCGGCCCGTACCAGGTCCAGGCGGCGATCGCCGCCGTGCACAGCGACGCGGCCACCGCCGGGCAGACCGACTGGCGGCAGATCCTGGCCCTCTACGACCAGCTGCTGGCCCTGACCCCCACCCCGGTGGTGGCGCTGAACCGCGCCGTCGCCCTGGCCGAGGCGGACGGCCCGGCCGCGGCCCTGGCCGAAGTCGACGGGCTCGCCCTGGATCATTACCACCTGTACCACGCGACCCGGGCCGACCTGCTCCGCCGCCTCGGCCGCCCGGTGCAGGCGGCGGCCGCCTACGACCAGGCCATCACCCGGGCCGCGAACGCCGCCGAGCGCGCGTTCCTGACCGCCCGCCGCGCCGGTCTCAGCTGACCCGGCCCGCCGGGGCCGTTCACCCGCACCGGCCGCCGGGCCCGCTACGAGGCGGCCGCCCGACGACTCGCTCCCGCGGAAGCCGGGCCCGCGGGCGTACTGTAGACCTGGCGTTTCGGCGTCAGCTCCCGGCCGGGTGCGGGCGGGCGGACGGTGAGCTCCCTGCCAGGGGGAAGGGGCAGGCGGTGACGGAGACGGCGGCTACCCCGGATCAGCCGGACACCGCGGCCCGCCTGACTGACCGCGCCCGGACCTGCCGGGCCCAGGGACGCTACGCCGAGGCGCGGCCGCTGGCGGAGCGGGCGCTGGCGGTTACCGAGGCGGCCCTCGGCCCCGGTCACCCGGAGACCGCGCTGCGCCGCAACATCCTCGCCGCCCTGTGCCGCTTCCTCGACGAGACGGCGGGCGCGGCCGCCCCGGAACGGCGTCTCCGGGCCGGCCGCCGCTGACCCCGGCTTACCCGCCGAGCAGCTCCAGGATCGACTCGCCGTACTTGGCCAGCTTGGACTCGCCGACGCCGTTGATCCCGGCCAGCTCGGGCAGCGACGACGGCGCCGCGGCCGCGATCGCGCGCAGCGTGGCGTCGTGGAAGACCACGTACGCGGGGACGCTCTGCTCCTTGGCGGTCGCGCCGCGCCAGGCCCGGAGCTTCTCGAACAGCTCTTCCTGCTCGGGGGACAGGTCGGCGAGGACGACCTTGGCCGCACCGGCCGCGGCGGAG
Organism: Trebonia sp.; assembly: GCA_036406335.1. Classification (GTDB taxonomy): domain Bacteria; phylum Actinomycetota; class Actinomycetes; order Streptosporangiales; family Streptosporangiaceae; genus Trebonia. The sequence continues at coordinate 3,961 of DASWUW010001142.1, read as the reverse complement.
CCGCCCGCCGCCCGCGGCGCCCGCGCTCCGCGCGGCTGCGGCATGTCCCGCCGCAGGGTCACGGCGCGCTGGCCGCGCAGCACCTCCCCGGCGGCCTCGGTGATCGCCAGGGTCTGGTACTCGCCCTGCACGGCGAGCAGGCCCTGGGCCAGCAGCTGCCGCACGACACCGCGCCACTGCGAGTCGTTGAGCTCGATGCCGATGCCGAACGTCTTCAGGTCGTGGTGCCCGTTCTCCGCGACCTTGGGGGTCTTCTTGCCCAGCAGGATGTCGATGACCTGGCCCGCGCCGTACCGCTGGTCGCGTTCGCGCTCCAGCCGCACGATGGTGGACAGCAGCTTCTGCGCCGGGACGGTGCCGTCCCAGGTCTCCGGCGGGGACAGGCAGGTGTCGCAGTTGCCGCAGGACGCCGCCCGCTCGGAGAAGTACGCCAGCAGCTGCGTCCGGCGGCAGTCGGTCGTCTCGCACAGGGCCAGCATCGCGTCCAGGTGCGACGCCATCAGCCGCCGGTGCGCGAGGTTCCCCTCGGAGGAGTCGATCAGCCGCCGCTGCTGCACGACGTCGGCCAGCCCGTAGGCGGCCCACGCGGTCGCCGGCTGGCCGTCGCGCCCGGCGCGCCCGGTCTCCTGGTAGTAGCCCTCCACCGACCGCGGCATGTCCAGGTGCGCGACGAAGCGCACGTCCGGCTTGTCGATGCCCATGCCGAACGCGATGGTGGCCACCATGACCAGGCCGTCTTCGCGCAGGAAGCGGGACTGGTGCTCGGCCCGGATGCCGGCGTCGAGCCCGGCGTGGTACGGCAGCGCGGGAATCCCGTTGTCGGTCAGGAACGCCGCGATCTTCTCCGTCGAGTCCCGCGAGAGGCAGTACACGATGCCCGCGTCGCCCGCGTGCTCGGTCCGCAGCAGCTGCAGCAGCTGCTTCTTGGCCTCGTTCTTGGGCACGATCCGGTACTGGATGTTGGGCCGGTCGAACGACGACACGAACAGCCTGGAGCCGGCCAGCTTGAGCCGGATCGCGATCTCCTCCCGGGTCGCCTGCGTCGCGGTCGCGGTCAGCGCGATCCGGGGCACGTCCGGCCAGCGCTCGTGCAGTACCTGCAGTTCCAGGTAGTCGGGGCGGAAGTCGTGGCCCCACTGGGACACGCAGTGCGCCTCGTCGATCGCGAACACCGAGATTCTGGACGCCGCCAGCAGGGCGAGCGTGCCGGGTGAGCGCAGCCGCTCCGGCGCGAGGTAGAGCAGGTCGAGTTCGCCCGCCTTGAACTGCTGCTCCACCACGTGCCGGGTCCCGGTGTCCTGAGTCGAGTTCAGGAAGTCGGCGCGGATCCCCAGCTGCCGCAGCGCCTGCACCTGGTCCTGCATCAGCGCGATCAGCGGCGAGATCACCACCCCGGTGCCCGGCCGGACCAGCGCCGGAATCTGGTAGCAGAGTGACTTCCCGCCACCGGTCGGCATCAGGACGAGCGCGTCGCCGCCCGCGACGACGTGCGAGATGATCTCCTCCTGCCGGCCGCGGAAGTTCTCGAAGCCGAACACCCGGTGCAGCACGGTCGCCGCGCGCTTCGCCCCGTCCGGCACACCGGGCGCGCTGCTGGTGACCGGCGCCCCCGGGACCGCCGGATCGCCGGCTGCACCCGGGTCAGCGCCAGCTTCGCCCGGTTCAGCGCCGGCTGCGCCGGGGGCGTCGCCGGCTTCGGTGGGGTCAAGGGGGGAGGACACGGGAAAATCCTACGGGCCGCGGCCGACAGTCGCCCGCGTTCGGGCAACCGAACCGGACATCGGGGCGTTCCGGCCCGATTAAACCGGCGCCGGCGGCGTTCACCCGTAGCACACTAGTAACGTGCGGCGGCAGAGGAACAGCGAGGCTCACCCCCGGGCCGGCGCCCTGGCCGTGCTCACGGTCCGGGCAGCCGGCGCCAGCGTGACCGGCGCGCTCATCGGTGCCCTGATCGGCACCGGGACGGCCCTGGTGCAGCCGCACGTGGGCCAGCCCTGGTCCGCGCTGGTGAACTCCTCCAGCCCCTGGCTGCTGGGCGGGTTCATCGCGGGCGCGCTGCACCGCCGGCGCAACCCGGCGTTGCTGTCCGGACTGGCCACCCTGGTGGTGGAGGTCGGCGCGTATTTCGCCACCGCCGACCTCGGCCGTATCCCCGTCCTGCACGCCTACACCCTCTTCTGGACGGTCTGCGCGCTGGTCGGCGGCCCGGTCGCCGGCTGGGCCGGCTGGGCCTGGCGCTGGGGCGGCCCCCGGCCGCACGCGTTCGGGGCGGCGTTCCTGCCCGGCTCGTTCATCGCCGAGGCATTCGGCGCCTACGGGCTGCGGCTGCACTACGAGCCGGCCCTGACCATGTTCCTGGTTATCGGGGCGGTCCTGTTCGCCCTGCTGGCGTGGCCGGGAACCAGGCTCGGCCTGGTCGCGTCGCCCGGCTCCGGCCGGGTGGTGCTGGTGTGGACCGCGGCCTTCGCCGTCACCGGGATCCTGGTCTACGGCCCGCTGCTCAACGCCGTGGTCGGTATCTACTCGGGCGGTGTCTACTACCCGCCGTAAGGGCCGGTACCCGCCGTAAGGGGCCGGGCCGCGTCAGGACTCGTCGAGCCGGACCGCCACCACGCCCGCCAGGATCAGCGCGCCGCCGAGGAACTGCATCCCGGTGGGCACCTGGTGCAGCAGCACCCAGGCGAAGCCGGCTGCGAACAGTACCTCGGCCATCGCGACGAACGAGGCGAGCTTCGCCCCCAGTCGCCGCGCTGACCCGATACCGGTTACGTAGGCGACCGCCGCCGCCAGCACCCCCAGTCCGAGCACCGGCAGCACCCAGCTGACCCGGGCGTTCGCCAGCACCACGTCGGCCGCGGAGAACCGCAGCGGCACCGCGCCGGTCAGGCCCAGAACAGCAATGGCGGCCGCCCCGGTCACCATGCCGGCCCAGGTCAGCACCACCGGCGGCAGCATCTCGGCGCCGTCGCCCGCGGTCTGCGCGGACTGGAAGAAGTACACCGCCATCGCGACCGCGGCGCACAGCGCCCAGGCCACGCCGGCCAGGCTGACGCCACCCGGCCCGGACAGGTCGAGCATCAGCCCGAGCCCGCCGAGCGCGGCCCCGCCGCCGAGCACGGTCGGCAGCCGGGGCCGCTGCCCGAGCCGCGCCCAGAGCCAGCCGACGATGAGGACGATGCCCAGGTACTCGAGCAGGATCGAGATGCCGACGTCCATCCGGGCGATCGCGTTGAAGTAGCAGACCTGGCAGGCGGCCACGCCGACCAGGCCGTAGACCACGACCTGCCGCGCGGAGCGCCGCAGCACCCCCCGCCGGCCGCGCAGCGTGAGCAGGGCGGGCCCGGTCAGCGCGAGCGCCGCGACGCTGACCCGGGCCAGGACGGCGCCGGCCGGCGACCAGCCGGCCCCGATGAGGGCCGAGCCGAACGTGCCCGACGTCCCGAAGCACATCGCCGACAGCACGCCGAGCGCGAGTCCCGCGCCCTGCCCGGGGCGGGAGGGGACGCCGGCCGGGCTGCCCCGGCCCGGCTTCGCCGGGGTGACGATCTGGCCGTCCGCTGCGGTGCCCAGGGTCGCCATCGGCCCGCTCCTCGTATCCTGCTAGTGCCGCCCGACGCATCCGCCGTCCGCGAGCCTGTAAGTGGTAATAACGAGCTACGCCTATTACCATAACGAAGGATGCTGAAAGAGGTCAAATGCTTTTTACCCATGACACGGAGATGTCGCTGAACGCGACGGCAGCGCTGGTGAACACCGCGCGCGGCGGCGCCGAGGGGCTGCCCGACGGTGCCGCTCTGGACGTCTTCGTCGGGGACTGGCGGGTGACCGGCAGCCGCGCGCACGACCAGGCCGAGCTCGACGCCGTGCGCGCGCTCCGGCCCCGGCTGGCCCAGCTCTGGGAGATGACCGAGGACGAGGCGGTCGCCCTGGTCAACCAGCTGCTGCGGGACGCCAGCGCGCT
>DASWUW010001141.1:0-4009 GCA_036406335.1 Trebonia sp. | reverse complement strand
GGCCTCACCGCGCTGGTTACCGGGGCCACCGCCGGCATCGGCCTCGCGGTTGCGCTCGAACTGGCGGCACACAGTGCCGAGGTAGCCGTGCACGGCCGCGATCCGGGGCGGGGCTCCGAGGTGCTCGACGAGATCACCCGGCGCGGTGGCCGTGGCCGGTTCATCGCCGCGGACCTGACCAGCGCCGACGAGACGGCGCGGCTGGCCGCCGAAGCCGGCGACGTCGACATCCTGGTCAACAACGCCGGCATCTACGACTTCTCGCCGACTGCGGCGACCAGCGTCGACAGCTTCGACCGGCAATTCGCGATCAACACCCGCGCCCCGTTCCTGCTCGTCGGTGCCCTGGCCCCGCGATGGCGCAACGCGGCCACGGCTCGATCGTGAACATCACGTTCACTGCGGCGACCTCGCCCGCGCCGGTCGGAGGCGCCTACGGGGCCTCCAAGGCGGCGATCGAGCTGCTCACCCGGTCGTGGTCCACCGAGTTCGGCGGCAGCGGCGTCCGCGTCAACGCTGTCTCGCCCGGCCCTGTCCGCACTGCCGGCACGACCAAGATGCTGGGCGACAACATCGAGGCCCTGGGCCAGGCCAACATCCGGGGCCGTGTGGGCGAGCCCCAGGAGATCGCCGACATCGTGCTGTTCCTGGTCAGTGAGCGCAGCACGTACATTAACGGCGCTGTCTTGGTCGCCAGCGGCGGCGAGCGCAGTCTGCTGCCCGGCTGAACCGCCGTGGACATCCTCGTCATCGGGGCGACCGGTTTCGTCGGCGGCGGGGTGGCGCGCCACCTGTCCGCCCGCGGCCACCGGTCTCGCCGCACCTCCGCTGCGGCCGAACGCTCACCAGCGGCGGGGTAGTCCCTGCCATCGGAAGCCCACTTAGCGGATTGACGTAAGCAGGTTTTCGCGACCAGTCTGCCTACTGGAGCTAATTTCAGCCGACGTGAGCAAGTGGCGTGAGCTGGTCGAGGTAGGTGACCGGCGCATCGCCAAAGGCACCGGTCCGCCGGATTACAGTCCACAGCACTCGCAAGTCCCGCGGGTCGCTGGCCGCCCTCGATGTCCAGCTCGGCTCCTGAGGCGACTACTGCACTTTGCTGCTGCAGCTGAACTAAAAAGGCCCGATCCTGACCGGATCGAGCCTGTGAGCTGGAGCCCCCTTACGGAATCGAACCGTAGACCTTCTCCTTACCATGGAGACGCTCTGCCGACTGAGCTAAGGGGGCGCTATTCAGCTGTAACAGCGCAGTTCGCGCGTCGCGTGGAAAGCTTAGCGCACCCGCGGCGGTGCTGCTGCCGCTCCGCTGACGGGGGTGAGTCCGCCTCGGTGACGAGGCGCGGGCCGGGCTGCTCGCCGTCGTCTTCACCGGTCTCACGCCCCGGCCGCCCGGCAGCTGACCTCAGTCGTCGACCCGGTGCCGGTGGCCGTGCGGGCAGGTTCCCATGGTGCAGTCGTAGAAGCCCTCGTCCAGCACGACCGACGGGTGCCAGTCGCGGGCGCAGTAGTTCAGGTCGCAGTCCGGGCAGTAGAACGGGGCCAGGTCCGGCTTGAACCGCCGAAGCGCCACCGGGTCGGCGTCCCCCTCGTCCACCAGGGCCTGCACGGCGTCCAGGGCCGCGCGCGGCGCGGCGAGCCAGGCGGTGCCGAGGAAGTAGTCCACTACCAGGCCGTCAGCGGCTGTGGTTTTGACGCCGAGGGGCGGCCCCAGGTCAACTGGCACGCCCGCCCGGGCGACCCGGACTACCCCGGCGAGTTCGCCGCACTCCGCGCAGCGGAAACTGGCGGCACCGCGGGCGGTCCGCTGGCCGAACCTGGTTACTTCTTCCATCACTGCCTCCCGGGCGCAAACCGGATGCCGTCTGACTCCGAATCAAATAGACCGTGATCCATCCGGGTGAGCGGGTAGGACAGCGGTGGCGCCCGCGTGGCGTTTGAGGTCCAATAGTGATGAAAGGTCGATGACGCCGCAGAGCACTCCGCACTGAACGAATCGTTCCAGGGTAGTAACGAGCAGCACGGGTAAGGCGTTTTCATGCGTTTGGCGTCCGCACGACCCACGGCGACCGCCCTCCTGGCGGGGGGGGTCCTGTTCACGGCCATCTCCGGGATCGGCGTGGCCACCGCGGCCAGCAGCGTAGCCGCGACGAGGGCCGGGACTTCGGTGCCCGGTCAGTCCTGCGAGCCGCTGCCGTCGGCCGCCGGGTCGCCCAGTCCGTCGCCCAGCGGCACCCCGACCGGCACCGCTTCGCCCACCCCGTCTGCCACGGCGCCGGCATCGAGTCCGGCCGCCCCGACGCCAACCCCCACCGGCACCGTCAGCAGCAGCCCGACCGCGAGCCCGTCGGCGACTCTCACCCCGACCAGCACGAGTACCCCGTCGGCCGATCCCAGCGGTACCTCGGCTCCCGCCCCGAGCGGCACCGGTTCGTCCAGCGCCACAGCCTCGTCGACCGGCACGGCCTCGTCATCCGGCACGGCGTCCTCATCCGGCACAGCGTCGACCGGCACGGGTTCGCCCGGCGACTCCCGCTCGCCCGCCGGCCCCAGCCTGCTCGGCGACGCCAGCTCGCCCACCCCCGCGGCCGGCACGACCCCCGGGCCTACCGGTTCTTCGCCTGCCCCCACCCCGACCGGCACCGGCTCCGCGGGAACGCTCAGCCTCTGCCTGAAGGTCGTGCGTGCGCAGGCGAGCAGCGAGCGCGGTCACGCGGCCCAGTGGACGGTGACCGTCTGGGCGATCGGCGGCAGCGTCAGTAACGTCACCGTCAAGCTGAAGGCGACGCCGGCCAGCGGCGGGGCACCCGGGTTCAGCGCCGGGTGCGGCGCCGATGACGGCACGTCCTCGTGCCGCCTGGACACCGTGGACGCCAAGTCCGCGCAGCACCAGCTGCAGACGCAGCTGACCGTGCCGGTCACCGCCACGGACGTCAACTCGGTCACCCTGGCCGTCACCGCCAGCACGGCTCACCTGCCGAAAGACCCGCGGGTGGCCGTCGCGGTCACCGTCACCGCACCAGCGGACCCCACCGTGACGCCGACGGATCCGCCGGCGGTAATACCGCCGCCCTTCACCTCGCCGCTGCCGGTCGGCAGCCTGCCGGGCATCCCGCCCGCGAGCACCACCCTGAGTCCGGGCGGCGACGCCGCCGGCCTGTTCCCCACGCTGGCTCCGCAGACGGCACCGCAGGCGGCACCGGGGTCCGCCGGACGAACCGGCACCCGGCCGGTCGCGAACACGTTCCCGCTTCCCGCGGGTGTTCCGGTGCTCGGAGCCCAGGTGGCCGGGCTCGCCGCGCTGGCCGTGGCCTTCGTGCTGGCGGCCACCCGGCTGACGATCCGCCGCAAGGCCGGCTCCGCCCGGCAGCCGCCAAAGGCCGCCGCGGCGGCAGCCGCCCCGGCGGCGGCGGCGGAAAAGACGCCCGACGGCCAGGCGGCCGAGAACCCGGACCCGGCTAAGGATCCGGACGACGCCGGTCCCGGCGCCTGACCGGGTAGCAGGTCCGGGTAGCCGGTCCGGTTACTTCTGGAGCAGCTCCAGGCTGGGCCGGACCTCGTCCATGGTGGCGGCGAGCTTCGCGGTCGTCATCGTCGGCGACACCACGGTCCCGAACGTGTCGTTGTCAAACCACACGCACATCGACGCGCTCTGCCCGTTGAGGTGCGTCTCGGAACACGCCGCCTCGCCGCCGAGCGATCCCGCGGAGACGGCCTGCGAGCCCGGGTAAGTCTGCTCGAAGTTGGCCACGGACGCGGCCGGGTCGGCGCCGGCCAGCTTGCCGCCGACGAACATAAAGATCTGCGCGTCGCTGCCCGGGACGATGCGGCCCTGCTCGTAGACGGCGGACACCACGCTGCTGGCCTGGCCCGCGCTGGCCTTCGCGACCTTCGCGGCCTCGCTGCTCACCCCGAGCTGCTTCTCCAGGTTGGCCGACCGGGCGTAGCCATCCACCTTCTGCGGGGCAGAGACCTGGTGCCCGGGGCCGCCCGGACCGGAGAACACGTACTT
>DASWUW010001140.1:0-4780 GCA_036406335.1 Trebonia sp. | reverse complement strand
ACCGCGGCCGGCCCGCCTCGCGGCCGTAGCCGCTGCCGTCGTTGCCTCGGTCATCCTCGCGCGGCCCGGCACTCCCCGGCTTGCTGGCGGAGAACCGGTCGTCGCGCAGCTTGCGGTCGGGCCCGCCGTCTCGTTGCGGCCGCCCTGGCCGCGACCGGTCCGCGCCGGGCCGGGCCGGGCCGGGCCGCCCGGTGCTCGCCCGGCCACTGCCCGGGCGCCCGGCACCCGGCCGGTCGGCCCGGGCCAGCCGGTCCTCCGGCTGCACGAGCTGGGAGACCTTGCCCGCCACGGTGACCCGGGGGGCGGGCGGCCCGGCGATCTCGGCCAGCACGCCAGAGTGCGCGTCCACCGCGACGGCCGGGGGCGGCGTGATGCCGGCCTTGCCCATCATCAAGGTGACGTCGCGCGCCTGCGCCCGGGTCTGCAGCGTGACCACCACGCCGTCCGCGCCGCCCCGGGCGGTCCGGCCCGAGCGGTGCACGTAGGCCTTGTGCTCGGCTGGCGGGTCGGCGTGGATGACCAGGTCGATGCTGTCGATGTGGATGCCGCGGGCGGCCAGGTCGGTGGCGACCATGACCCGGGCCAGCCCGGAGGTGAAGGCATCCAGGTTCCGCGACCGGGCCCCCTGGCGCAGGTTGCCGTGCAGTTCGGCGGCCGGGACGCCGGCCTCGGTGAGCTGGCGGGCCGTCCGCTCGGCCCCGTGCTTGGTCCGGACGAAGACGAGTGACCGCTTCTCCCCGCCCGCCAGGGCGGCGAGGACCGCGACCCGGTTCGCGGCTTCGACGGTGAACACGTGGTGCTCGATCTCGGGCGGGGAGGAGTTCTCGTCCACCGAGTGGAGCACCGGCGCGTTGAGGAACCGCCGCGCCAGCACGTCGACGTCGGAGTCGAGGGTGGCCGAGAACAGCATCCGCTGGCCGTCGTCGGGCGTGATCTCCAGCAGCCGCCGGACGATCGGCAGGAAGCCGAGGTCGGCCATCTGGTCGGCCTCGTCGACGACCGTGACCTCGACGTCGGACAGGTCGCACTCGCGCTGCCCGATCAGGTCGGCCAGGCGGCCAGGGGTGGCGACGATGATGTCGGTCCGGTGCGTCAGCGCGCTCACCTGCGGCCCGTAGGCGACGCCGCCGTAGATGGTGGTGACCAGCAGCCCCATCGCACGGGCCAGCGGCTTCAGCACCAGCGTGACCTGGGCGGCCAGCTCCCGGGTGGGCACCAGGACCAGGCCGCGGGGCCGCCGGCTCGCGGTCGACCCGCCCGCCAGCCGGCTGACCATGGGGAGGGAGAAGCTCAGGGTCTTGCCCGAGCCGGTCTGCGCCCGGCCGAGAATGTCCCGGCCGGCCAGGCCGTCGGGCAGGACCGCCGCCTGGACCGGGAACGGCGTGGTGATTCCCTGCTCGTTGAGGATCTCGACGAGCGGAGCGGCCACGCCGAGCGCGGCGAAGGTGGCGGCGGCTGACTCAGGCACGGTGGAACTGTCTGCTGGCATAGCAGTCAACGGAAAATCGTCTCCAGAATTCGGGCGGCCGCTGACTCAAGTGGTCATTTGGGGACTACTCGCACCATGTCGATGTGAACCGGTGTCCGTGGAATCCGGTTCGGCGCTCTGCGCGACCTGTACTCCGTTAATTCTACCCGGTCAGGCCGCGGCCGACGTGGCGGCGACGGTCATCCCCGCGGCGATCACGGCGACGAGCTCGGCGGCCCGGCCGAGATCCGCCGGATCCGGGCACAGTCCGCTGACCACCCCGAGCGCTCCCGCTCCCTGAAACACCACCAGCACCTGGGACTGCCCGGTGGTCACCGCCCGTCCGTTCACTTGCTGGGTGACCGCGCCGCTGACCCGTACCGCCGGATGGCCGCCGGCCGTGGTGAGCTGGTCGACGACCCCGGCGCCAGCCGGGTGCCGGGCCCGGAGCGCGGCGGTCAGGAACTCACCCGCGCTGACCCCCGGTCCGGGCTTGAACGCGGTGACGGCGATAGAGACGAGCACGACCGCCTGCCGGCTGCCGTCCGGGGTGCAGTCAACCCCGCTCCAGGCCGCCCAGTCGCCGTCCGGGCTCAGGCTGACCATATTGTCGGGCACGCTGGCCAGCACCCGGAACGGGTGCGGGGTTACAACGGTCACATCCATGGCGACACCAGCCTTCCGGCTGCCGTCCTGGGCCTGTCGCGCCTGCTCAAGCCCAGGTTTTCTGCTTCCCTAGGTAAGACGTTCTACCCCGGGAAAAGGTTCAAGATGCCAGGCGGGCAATGACGATCATTTACCCGGTCCCCGCCGGAGACGGTTATCCGCATCGCCGGGCCGCCGGGCCGCCGGCAGAAGGAACTTCGGCTGAGCCGTTAAAATTGGAGAAACAAATGCGGCGGTATCTCCGCTTCGGCCGTCTTTTGCGCGACAATGGAACTCCGGCCGTCGCGCGGTTACCGCGCGGGCCGGCCCGAGTGCCCGCTAAGCCGGTCTTGACCAGCTCATCGGCACTCTCCCTAGTACGTGGCGGCGGCCCGGGCGCTTTGCGGCTCGCCTCGCGCCGCCGCCACCTCTGGCGCCGCCGGGCTCCGCTTCCCGGAATGGGGCCCGAATGTACCGGCTGGCCGGTAACTAATTGAACGCGATGCAATTGCGTGCAAGTACCGGTTTATCCGGTTTAGCACCGGTAAGGCCAGGCCCGCCCTAGGGGATATCCAGCCGCAGCGCGCCCGTCCCGCTCCTGGCCTCCAGACGTTCCCGTACGTAGCCGGCCCCCGCCGCGTACTCGGCGTCGTACTGCCTGGCCCCCAGCGCCGAACGGGCCGTGGCCACCATCTGCTGGTGCGTCTGCTCCATGATCTCGGTCCCGCTGAACCGCACGCTCCCGACCCGCTCCCACAGCGGGTCCGCCGCGCCCAGCAGCCACCCGGCCCGGGCCGGGGAGCCGGTCTTGACCGACAGCCAGCCGAGCACGCCGACCGCGTAGGCCATCCCGATGACGTCGCCCAGCTCCTGCTTCCCGGCCAGCGCCTTGCGCAGCACCGCCTCGCAGTCGGCCTCCCGCCCGTCCATCTGGAACAGCGCGACGCCCGACACGAACAGCAGGTAGGTACTGATCCACAGCTCGCTGGTGTCCGGGCCCATCATGGCCAGGCCCTCGTCGCACACCGCGACGCAGTCGGCGGGCCGCCCGGAGAGCTGGTAGAGATGCCCCAGCTGGGCCATCAGCATCAGCTCGCCCGCCAGGTCGCCGCACGCGCGCAGCCGGGCCCGGGCCTCGTCGCTGGCCTTTTCCGCCTCGTCGTGACGGCCGAGGAAGGTAAACGTGAGCTGGAGGTGCTGGTACCCGCGGGCGCTGACGGCCTCGTCGCCGAGCTCGAGGGCCAGCGCGATCCCCGCCTCGCAGTCGGTCAGGGCGTTGCCGACGTCCCCGTGGAAGGACCGCAGGAATCCCCGGTTGACCAGCGCCCGCGCTCGCTCGGCCCCCGGTTCGGTGAACCGGTCGAGCGCCTTGGTCAGCCAGTAACCGCCCTCGCTGAGCAGCCCGGAGATCTGCCAGTAGCCGTAGAGCGAGCAGGCCAGGTCGGTGCCCGCCTGCCAGCGTTCCCGCACCGCGGCGGCCGGCTCCGCGCTATCGGACTCGAACGCGTACTCCAGGGCGGCCCGCAGGTTGGGATGTACCTCGCGCAGCTCGCGGTAGCGGTCCATCTGGTCGTTGCCGGCGAAGTGGGCGCCGAAGCGCTGCCCCATGGCCAGGAAGCGGGCGATGTGCCGGGACCGGCAGGAGGCGAGCTCCCCCGATGCCGCCAGCTGCTCGGCCCCGAATTCCCGCACCGTGTCGAGCATCCGGTAGCGCTCGTCCTCGCGGATCACTACCGACTTGTCCACCAGCCCGATGAGCGCGGTGATCACGTCGGGCCGCTCGAGGGAGAACTCGGCGCACACTTCCTCCGCCGCGGCCAGGCTGAAGGTCCCTGCGAACACCGACAGCCGGGCCCACAGCCGCTGCTCGGCGGGCGAGCAGAGCTCGTGCGACCACTTGATGGCCGTGCGCAGGGTCTGGTGCCGGGGGAGCGACCCCGGATGGCCGCCGGAGAGCACGGTGAACCGGTGGTCCAGCCGCTGGACCAGCTCGGGCAGCGGCAGCGCGCGCAGCTGCACCGCCGCCAGCTCGATCGCCAGCGGGATGCCGTCAAGCCGGCGGCACAGCCGGAGCACGTCCGCGTCGTTGTCTGCGGTAACCGCGAAATCCGGCACCGCCGACGCGGCCCGCAGCGCGAACAGCTCGACCGCGTCCCCCGGTACCGGCAGCGGCCCGATCGGGAAGGCGTGCTCGGCCGCCATGTCGAGCGGCTGGCGCGAGGTGGCCAGCACGGTCACCGAGGGCGCGTCCCGCAGCACGGCCTGGGCCAGGTCGGCACAGGCGTCGAGCAGGTGCTCGCAGGTGTCGAGGATCAGCAGCAGCCGCCGGTCCCGCAGGTACTCCAGCACGGAGTCGAGCGCCGAGCGGGTGTCCTGCTCGGGCAGTCCGAGCACGCTGGCAACGGTGTTGGCCAGCAGCGCGGGGTCGCGCAGGCCGGACAGCTCGACGATCCAGGGACCGTCCGGGTAGCTGACCGCCGCCTGGGCCGCGGCGACCAGCGCGACCCGGGTCTTGCCTACCCCGCCGGGTCCGACGATCGTCACCAGGCGGTGCTCCGCGAGGATCCCGGAGATCCGCGCGAGCTCGTCCTGCCTGCCGACGAGGTCGGTGTACTCGCCCGGTGGAAAACTTCCGGCCACTGAACCATCACCGCCAGCCTCGACGCG
>DASWUW010001139.1:0-3318 GCA_036406335.1 Trebonia sp. | reverse complement strand
GGTCTCGTGACCGAGCCGCCGGTGACCTGCCTGCACCAGTTCGTCGAAAGGCAGGCTGCCCGCACTCCGCGGGCAGTCGCACTGCGGTTCGACGGCGGCACGATGACCTACGGCGAACTTGACCGCCGGGCTTCCCAGCTGGCTGCACTCCTGCGCGATCGCGGTGTCGGGGCGGAAACCCTCGTCGCCATGGCTTGCGAGCGTTCCCAGCACATGCTGGTGGCGCTGCTCGGCATCATGAAAGCCGGGGGAGCGTACGTTCCGCTCGACCTGCACGCGCCCGCCGTCCGCCTCGCGGACGTCCTTGAGCAGTGCGGGAACCCGCTGGTGGTCACCACGCGGGCAAGCCGTCCCACCGTGCCCGGGGTGGCCGACGACGACGTGGTCTACGCGGACCTGCTCGACGACCGGCTGCCCGTGCTGCGGCAGCATGCCGCGGTGGGCGAGAAAAACCTCGTCTACGTCATCTTCACCTCCGGCTCGACCGGTCGGCCCAAGGGCGTGCTGACCGAGCACGCGCCCGTAGTCAACCGGCTGCGCTGGATGCTCACCCACCAGCGTCTCGGCCCTGCGGACAAGGTGTTGCAGAAGACCCCGGTCTTCTTCGACGTGTCCGTGTGGGAGATGTTCTGGCCGCTCAGCGTCGGGGCGACGCTGGTGCTCGCCCGTCCGGACATGCACGGGGACACCGACTACCTGGTGCGTACCGTGGTGGAGGAGGGCATTACGGCGATGCACTTTGTCCCGTCTATGCTCTATGCTTTCCTGTCTCATCCCCAGGTTGCCCGCTGTACCTCGCTGACTCAGGTGTTCTGCAGCGGAGAGGCACTGTCTTCTGCGCTGCAGAACCGCTTTTTCAGCCGCCTGCGGGCTCGCCTGCACAACCTGTACGGTCCTACCGAGACGGCCATCGAGGTCAGTTACTGGCCGTGCGTGCCCGGCTCGGCCACGGTGCCGATCGGCTATCCCATCGACAACGTCCGGCTCTACGTGCTGGACGACCGGCAGCGGCCGGTTCCCGACGGGCAGCCGGGAGAGCTGGTCATCGCGGGCCTGCCGGTGGCCCGGGGCTACATCGGCCGCCCGGACCTGACGGCGGAGGTCTTTCTCGACGACCCTTACGGGCCGCCCGGGGACCGGATGTACCGCAGCGGAGACCGGGTGCTGCATCGGCCCGACGGCGCCATTGAGTACCTGGGCCGCCTGGATGACCAGGTAAAGCTCCGCGGGCAGCGGATCGAGCTAGCCGAGGTGGAGGCCTGCCTGCAAGGGCACCCGTGGGTGAACCGAGCGGTGGTCGCGCTCAAGTCGGCCAGCGAGGTCGACCAGCGGCTGGTCGGCTACGTGCTGCCGGTCGAGGGGCTGAGCACGGCCGGGGACGGACTGACCCCAGGCCAGGCGGACATCCGGGCCGTCCTGCTCGCGCACGCCCGCGATCGGCTGCCCGAATACATGATTCCGTCGACGCTGATGGTCATCGAGCACATCCCGCTCAGCCCGGCCGGCAAGGTGGACCGCAAAGCGCTGCCCGACCCGCTGCTCCCGGGCGCGGACACCGCTGCCGGACGGGACGAGCGCCAGCGTCCGCGCCCGGGACTGGAAGCCGGCATCGCGGCGCTCTGGGCCGAGATGCTGAACCGGGAGCCCGGCCGCGACGACCGCTTTCTCGACTGCGGAGGCAACTCGCTGCTCGCGACCGTACTGGCGGCGCGGATCACCCATGAGCTCGCGGTACCGGTGACGATCGCTCAGGTTTTCGCCGCGGGGTCGCTCGCTGAGCTGGCGGCGCGTGCGGCCGCGGCCCGCTCGGCCTCCAGTGACGATGATCCGGGAAGCGAGGCGCCCGCCCGCGATGATCCGGGGTTCCCGCCGGCGCGTTCGATGGACGAACTCCGGCTGGAGCGTATTGATGCGATGACCGTGACGGAGATCGACGAAATGCTAACCGGACTGGGAGGATTCCGATGAGTGAAGAGCCCGAGGCGCTGCCGATCTGCCTGCGTGTCCTGCGGGAGAACGTGCTGCGGCACGCGGCGAGCGAGTGGGTCAGCCCGGCGCACCTGGCGGCGGCTCGCACGGGAACCGCCGGCCCGGAGGTGCCCTTCTTCCCTTCGCGGGTGCTGTTCCAGGACTACACGGCCGTGCCGGCTTTCATTGACCTCGCGGCGATGCGGGACATCGTCCACGCGGCCGGCGGTGACGCGCTGGACGTCAGCCCCGTAATACCGGTTCAGGTGGTCGTGGATCATTCCCTGGTGGTTGAGGCGCATGGCGTCCCGGAGGCCAGCGCGCGCAACATCGACGTCGAGTACCGGCGCAACGCTGAGCGCTACCGCTTCCTGCGCTGGGCCCAGCGGGCATTCCGCAATACGGTCATCGTGCCGCCCGGCGGCGGGATCGTGCACCAGGTGAACATCGAGCAGCTCGCCGAGATCGTTACCGTCCGCGACGGGGACGTCTTCCCCGACACGGTGCTCGGCGCCGATTCGCACACCACCATGGTCAACGCGCTTGGCGTGCTCGGCTGGGGCGTCGGGGGTATCGAGGCGGAGGCGGCGCTCCTCGGGCAGCCGGTCTTCCTCAGCCTGCCCCGGGTCATCGGCGTCCGGCTGACCGGCTCCCTGCCGGCCGGCTGCACCGCGACCGACCTGGTGCTCACCTTGACGCAGGTGCTGCGGGCCCAGGATACGGTTGGTGCCTTCATCGAGTTCTGCGGGCCCGCCACCGCCGCGCTGCCGGTGGCTGACCGGGCCACGATCGCCAACATGAGCCCGGAATTCGGCTCGACCTGCGCCTTCTTCCCGATCGACGAGCAGACCCTGCTGTACCTGCGCCAGACCGGGCGCGATGAACAGCACACCCGCCTCGTTGAGTCGTATGCCAAAGAGCAGGGGCTCTGGGCCGAGTATGAACGTGACCTCAGGTATACGTCGGAGATCGTCGTTGACCTCACCTCGGTACGGCCTTCGGTCGCCGGGCCGAGCAGGCCGCATGATCGTGTGGAACTGCCCCGCGTCCCGGAGGCGCTGCCACCCGACCCGGCCGCCGCTAGTGCCGGCCGGTCCCGTGCCCCCGTCGCAATCGCCGCGATCACGTCCTGCACCAACACGGCGAATCCAGGGCTTATGGTGGCGGCGGGACTGCTGGCGCGGAACGCGGCCTTGCGCGGGCTGCGCCCGGAACCATGGGTCAAGGCCAGCCTGGCGCCCGGTTCGCCCGTCGTTGTCGAGTACCTGAAGCGCGCCGGGCTCACCGAGCACCTGGACAGCCTGGGCTTCCACCTGGTCGGCTTCGGCTGCACGACTTGTATCGGGAACT
>DASWUW010001138.1:0-10135 GCA_036406335.1 Trebonia sp. | reverse complement strand
CTGAGCCTGGGACTAGTAAGTGCAGGAGATCAGGTACCCGTACTGGCTCAGTGACGTTCTCGCTCAGTCCGGACCGGGCACCGCTGCTGGCGGCACTTCGGCGCCGCGTCTCGCCGGGACGGCAACGCGGTCGCGGCGAGGGTAGAGCGCGGCCGTGGTGACGGCACCAAGCGCGAAAAGGGCAATCAGGAAGGTGAAGGCGACAACGTCGCCGTGTACCGCTGCGGCCGCCGGGAGGGCGTGCTGAGCGAGGTAGGCGGCGGTGGCGCTCGCGGCTATCGTGTTGAGCAGTGCGGTGGGCCAGACGCTGCACATCACGGAAGGCGTAGGCTTCGTCGTCAACCGCGAGCACACGGTCCTGCGGGTGCGGGCCGGCGACACGGTCTGGACGCCGCCGGGCGAGGAGCACTGGCACGGCGGAACGGTCAGCTGCACGATGTGCCATATCGCCATGCTCGAAGGCACCGCAGACGGCGGTGACCCCACGACCTGGCTGGAGCCCGTCACCGACGAGGAATACCAGAAGGCCAACGCCGGGTAAGCCGGCGGCGCGTCTATTACCACTCACGAGAAGGGAAAAGCCATGAGCATCGATAAAGACGAAACCGCGGCCGCCGCCCGCGGCTCCGCGGCCGGCGGCCCGCCCGTGATGACTCGCGGACTGCTCCTGCTCCTGGCGGTCGCGGGCGGGGCGGCCGTCGGCAACTTGTACTGGGCGCAGCCGCTGCTCGACCTGATCGCCCGCGATCTTCATGCCTCGCCGGGGGCCGCGGGATGGCTGGTCACGGCGACGCAACTCGGATACGCGCTCGGCGTGCTGCTGATCGTGCCGCTCGGTGACATGCTCAGCCGGCGGCGGCTGATCCCGGTCATGCTGCTGCTCTCGGCCGTCGCACTGGCCGCCTGCGCCGCCGCGCCCACATTCGCGGTCCTGCTCGGCGCCATAGCCGTCCTTGGCGTCACCACGGTTTCCGGGCAGATCATCGTGCCGCTCGCCGGGGACATGGCCGCCGACGCTGAACGCGGACGAGTTGTCGGCACCGTCACGTCCGGCGTGCTGACCGGGATCCTGGTTTCCCGCAGCGTCAGCGGCCTCGTCGCCGGAGCCGCCGGCTGGCGTGTGATCTACGCGGCCGCCGCGGTCCTGGCCGTGGTGCTGGCGGTCGTGCTCGCGATACGGATCCCGGCCATGCCCGCGCGCCCGCATATCCGGTACGGAGCTCTGCTGCGCTCGATCGGTCACGCCATCGCCCAGCAGCGCACCATCCGCTGGTCGCTGGTGCTCGGCGCTACCCAGTTCGGGCTGTTCACGCTGTTCTGGACGGCGCTCACGTTCTACCTGAGCGCCAGGCCCTACCACTACTCAGTCACCGAAATCGGCCTGTTCGGACTGTTCGGACTGGCCGGGGCCCTGGCTGCCCAGCGCGCGGGACGCCTGCACGACCGCGGCTGGTCGCTTCCCGCGACCGGCGCCGGGTGGGCGCTCGTGCTTACCGCGTTCGTGCTGGTTAGCTTTGCCCGGACGTCACTGGCGATCCTGATCGTGTCTGTCGTTCTGCTCGACGTCGCCATCCAGTCACTCAACATCCTGAATGCGACCCGGCTGTTCGCCGTAGCGGGCGGCGCCCGCAGCCGGGTCAACACCGCGATGGTGGTATCCAACTTCGTCGCCGGCGCCATCGGGTCCGCGGCCGCCGGCTTGCTGTGGTCAGCCGGAGGCTGGACCGCCGTCACGTCCACCGGCGTGATCTTCGCCGCCTTCGGCCTCGGGGTATGGCTGCTAGGCCGACGGGGCCCGCTGGTGCTCCCTCGTGCCGAGCCGGCGAATACGGCCTAGTCCAGGCGTGATCACGGCTCGAGTTGCGGCAGGTTGGCCGTGTAGGAGTGCCAGTACTGGCCCTTGGCGAAGGCCGCGGCGGCGCTCGGGGTGTCGAGGCTGTGCGCCAGCGCCGGCGTCAGTTGGAGGTCCTTCAGCCCGTTCCTGGCCTGTACCTCGCGGGCGGTCAGCGTGGCCTGGTCGGCCGGCGGCGCCCCGGCCCGGGCGGCGATGACCTTCAAGGCCGGGGTCAGGGCGCCGTTCTGGGTCATCACCTGGCTCAGCGCTTGGGCAGGGACGCGGCTGAGGGCCGCGAGGCGGAACGCCTCCTCGGCCACCGTGAGCTGGACCAGCGTCACCAGGTTGTTGATGATCCTGAGCGACATCCCGGCGCCGAGCCGGCCGACGTGCACAGTGTCCGTGGCCTAGGCGTCCAGGAGAGGCCGCAAGCGCTCCGTGGCCTGCTCGTCCGCGCCGATCATGGTGCAGACGAACGGTCCCTCGGCGGTGCCGTAGCGGGTGACCGTCACCGGCGCGTCGAGTACGTCGACGCCGTAGGCGGTGCCTTATCTGGCCAAAACCCGGATGAGGTCGGGGCTCACCGTGCTGTGGACCAGGAGAACGCTGCCCCGCGGCATGGCCGGGACAGGGCGCCCGCGCACTCGCTGACCTGGTCGCCCGTACGTACGCAGACGCCGACCGCCACCGCGTCGGTGCCTGCCTCGGCCGCGCTCGCGGCCACCCGCGCGGTCCCGGAACTTCTCGGCTGAGGGCGCGTACGCGTCGTAGACGGTCAGGTCACCCACGCCGGCCAGGCGTGAGGCCAGCCGCCCGCCCATGTTGCCCAGCCCGACGAATCCGATCTTCACTAAGCGGCCCTCCGGTTCCCTGTTCATACGTGCCAGTCTGAAGAGGGGTGAGTTGTATCCGTTTACTAGGTGTACTAAATTTGGGTATTTACAGCTCACAGGCCAGCCCGGCGGTGCCGCCCGGGATCCTTAACCGGCGGGTCGATCGTTCAGGTCTTGCCTAATCAGTAATCTGATATTACTAATAGGTAGCACAGGAGAATGCGGTCCCGGTCCGCCCGAACGGGAACCGCCGGTGCTGGTCTTCCTCACGTCTGAAGGGACGCGGTTCGCCTACTGAAAGGAACGCGTTGACATTGAGTACCTCGGAGGTTCCCCCGGCCAGCGACTCCTCAGCTGACCTGGCCGCGCAGTTGTGGGAAACCGAGCAGGTCAAGCAGCTCAAGTACCTCGAGCTCGTGCCGCGGCAGCTCGCGGATGCGTTCACCACGCATCACGGCCACATGCCGGAAATCACGCTCCTCGGCCCGACCGAGGCCACCGGAGTGTGGGCGATGTTTGACTACGTGCTCTACCCGGGCCGGCCGACCGGGATCAAGGGCTACGGGCACTATCACGAGACCTACCGCAAGGGCGACGACGGCAAATGGCGCATCAGCTCGAAACGCAACCAGCGGCTGCGACTCGATGAGATACCAAACCCGAGCTGAGCGTCAACCCGGCCGCCCGCTCCGGAAAGGAGAGCAGCTCCGCCGAGTCTTCCTGCGCGTTAAATTCGCGAAACGGTCGCCTCTCCGTCGCCGGGCTGCCCCGTGCGATCGCGGCGGCCGGGTGAGGATCTCCCCGCTCGAGGGGGTGGTTGACGGGCCCCGGGGGGCCTGTATTAGGTTTGCCTTACCTAAGACGCGCTCCCCGGATGTCGATCGGAGACAGTATGCTCGCCACGCTTGTCATCTTCCTTCGCGAAGGTATCGAGGCGAGCATGATTGTCGCTATTCTGCTCGCGTACCTCGATCGGCTCGGGCAGCGCGAGCATTTCCGGGACGTGTTCCTGGGCGTCGGCGCGGCGCTGCTGCTCGCGACCGGGGGCGGCGTGGCCGCGTACTTCACGATCCGGTCGTACGACGGCTCCCGGGTGCAGACGATCTTCGAGACGGCCACGTTTATCCTTGCCGCGGCCGTGCTCACCTACATGACGTTCTGGATGCGCAACCACGCAAGGTCGATCTCGACGGAATTGCGGTCGAAGGCCGACGCGGCCCTGGACGGCAAGGCACGGTGGGGCCTCAGCCTGCTGGCCTTCCAGGCGGTCGGCCGCGAGGGTCTTGAGACCGTGGTCTTTACTCTGGCGATCATCTTCTCCACCTCTACGGCCAACGCGCTGGCCGGCGCGATCATCGGCCTGGCGGGCGCCCTGGTGATCGCGTTTTTCATCTACCGGCTGGGCCACAAGCTGAACCTGGCCAAGTTCTTCACGGTCATCGGCTGCCTGCTGATGGTCTTCGCTGCGGGCCTGCTTGCCGACACCGTCGAAAACCTCCAGGAACTCGGCTGGGTACGCGTGCTCAACGTGCCGATGTGGCACACGGGGCGAATCCTGTCGGAGGACAGCTCATTCGGTGACGTGCTGCACAGCTTCTTCGGCTACAGCGATTCCCCGACTCCGCTCCAGTTCGTGGTCTACGTCGCGTACCTGGCCATCGTCATCGCCGCCTTTCTCGGCCTGCGGGGCGCCTTGCGGATCCACCCCAAGGCGTCCCAGCCAGTGGTTGAGTAGCCCTGGACGAAACGGAGGGGCTCGGCGCCGGATCGGTGCCTGTGGCGGGGCGGGGAGGACAGCCGACAATACGGAGCCCATCCATGACGACGGACCTGACCGCGACTTCAGCCGCTGGCCCGCTGGCCGGCGTCCGCGTCGTCGAGGTCTCGGCTGGGCGGGTCGGCCGGATCGCGGGGATGCTGCTAGCCGGCCTGGGCGCCGACGTGGTCACCGTGGTCGAACCCGGACGGCCGCCGGCCCCGCCGCGGCCGGCCGATATCTGCTGGGACCGCGGCAAGCGCCAGCTCGAAAAGGCGGACGCGGATGCTCTCCGGGTCGCCGCCGGCGCCGATGTGATGCTGGTCGACCTCACCCCGTCGGCGCTGGCCGTCCGCGGTCTCACCCGCCAGCGACTGCGCGAGGCGGCACCCGCGGTGGTCCACGTCTGGCTGCCGCCCTAGGGTGAGACCGGCGAGTGGCGGGACCTGCCGGAAGATCCGTTGCTTCTCGCCGCCCTGGCCGGCCTGGCCGTGCACCTGCCAGCCGACGACGACAGCCCGGTCGCGCCGGTCGTGTCGGCCCTCAGTTCCTCCAGGGGCGCTCGGGGCCGCGGCCGCGGTAGCGGCCCTGGTCGGACGGACCCGGTCGGGCCGGGCCCAGCCGGCCGTCGTCACCGGCCTGCACGCGGGTGCCGCCCTCATGGGCACCGCCTTCACCGAGATCGACGACGAGCCGGCCTTCGCCCCGTCGCGCGCGATCGTGCCCGCCCCTAACTGGCGCCCGGACGCGTGCGCCGACGGGAAACGGATCTTCCTGGCGGCGCTGACGCCCGGGCTGTTCTTCCGCGCGCTCGAGGCAATCGGGCGCCTCGACGTCATGGCGCTGCCGGAGGTGGCGGGCGATTTCCAGAGCATCCTCGATCTCAAGCGAGGCCGGCCTGCCGTGACCGCGGTCCTCGAGCCGGAGCTGGCCGGACGCACCAGCGAGGAGTGGCTCACCCGGTTCCGTCAGGTGCGGGTGCCCTGCGCCCTGGTGCAGACCCGGGCGGAGTGGATCGACGGCCCGGTCGTCGCCGACAACGGGGCGCGCATCACCTTGCGCCACCCGGAACTGGGCGACGTCGTCATGCCCGGCGTGCCGGCCGACTTCTCGGCGACGCCCGGACGGGTGCGCGGGTTCGCCACCCCGATCGCGTCCGGGGCGGGCCCGTCGCCGGCCGCCCCGCCGCCGGCCGGGCCGCCCGCCCCGCAGGCGGCGCTGCTGCCGCTGGCCGGGCTGCGGGTGCTCGATGTCTCGTCCTTTCTGGCCGGCCCGATGGCGGGCACGGTGCTGGCGGATTTCGGCGCCGACGTAATCCGGGTTGAACCGCCCTCCGGCGACGGCTACCGGAACTACCCGCTGTCCTTCCTCGCCGTCAACCAGCGCAAGCGGGGGATGGCCCTCGACCTCAGCGACCCCGCCAGCCAGGACATCGTGCACTCCCTCCTTGCCCGCACGGATGTGCTGGTGGAGAACCTGCGCCCGTCGGCGCGGGCCCGGCTTGGCCTCACCGACACCGCCGGCCGCCATCCGCGCCTGGTGCACTGCTCGGTGTCGGCCTTCGGCGACAGCGGACGGTGGGCCGACATGCCGGGCTTCGACCCGCTGCTGCAGTCGCTCGGCGGTATGGCCCGCGCCCAGGGAGGCGCCGGGGACCCGGCGGTAGGCAGTGCCGGCGTCAACGACACCGCGACCGGTGCGCTGTCGGCGCTCGGCATCCTGGCCGCGCTCTACTGGCGCGAGCGCACGGGCCAGGGGCAGCGGGTACGGACCTCGCTCGCGGTTGGCACCACCTTCGTGCAGGCGGCCGAGTACACGACCTGGGACGGGGCGCCCGAGCCGCCGCAGGGCGGCCAGTTGTACCGTGGCCCGGCCGACGGGCACCGCTACTACGAGTGCGCCGACGGCTGGATCGCCACCGCGGCGTGCGGTGAACCAGCCCGGGCGGCGATACTTTGAGGTCGGCGAAGACACGGCGGCGGTGCTCAGCGAGCTGAGCCGGGCCTGACCGGCTGCTGGCCACCGGATTACCCGGGAGCGCCGGGGGTAGCGCGCCGCGGGCTACGAGGCGGGGGGAGCAGGTTGTGCAGATGTGGGGCAAGCGGCCGGACATGATTGTTCACCAGGCCGATCCGTTTAACGCGGAGCCGCCGCGGGCCGCGCTGGCCGGGCGGGTGCTGACGCCGGTGGACTCGTTCTACAGCCGTAACCACGGCCCGATCCCGGTGATCGACCCGACGGCGTGGCGGCTGAAGATTACCGGCCTGGTTTCCCGGCCGCTGGAGCTGTCGCTGGACGAGCTGAAATCCGGTTACGAGCCGCAGACCCTGACGGTGACGCTGCAGTGCGCCGGCAACCGGCGGGCGGGGCTGATCGAGGTCAGGGACATCCCGGGGGAACACCCGTGGGGACCGGGGGCCACGTCCACGGCCGAGTGGACCGGAGTGAGCCTGGCGGGTGTCCTGGAGGCGGCGGGCGTGCTGGCCGGGGCCGCGGATGTAGCCTTCACGGCGCCGGATGTGTCGCCGGCGGCTGATCCGCCGCAGCCCTACGGGGGGTCGGTCGGCCTGGGCAAGGCGATGGCGGGGGAGGTGCTTCTGGCCTGGGCGATGAACGGCCTGCCGCTGCCCGCCGCGCACGGTGCGCCGCTGCGGGTGGTGGTTCCCGGGTATATCGGCGCCCGCAGCGTCAAGTGGGTTGAGCAGATTCACGTACTGGACAAACCATCGGAGAACTATTTCCAGGCGTCGGCCTACCGGTTGCTCCCGGCCGGAGCAGACCCGGCTGCGGCCGGCCCGGGCGACGGTATTCCCCTGGGATCGGTCGCGCTCAACGCTGACATCTTGCGGCCCGACGGCCACTCGATTCTCGCGGCCGGGCCGGCCGACGTGTCGGGGTATGCCTTCGCCGGGGATGACCGCGGTATCGCCCGGGTCGATGTATCCGCCGACGGCGGCCGCACCTGGCGGCAGGCCGAGCTGGAGCCGGAAACGGGACCGTGGGCGTGGCGGCTCTGGCACACGGTCATCGACCTGACCGCCGGGGAAACGGAACTCACCGTCCGCGCCTGGGACACGGCGGCCGCGGTTCAGCCCGAATCGGCTGAGCAGCTGTGGAATCCCAAGGGTTACGTCAATAACTCCTGGGCCCGCCTCCGCGTCACCGCCCGCTGAACGCTGAATCCGTGGTTCGGCATCGCCCGGCCGGGTAGCCGTGCTGGACTGGCAGGACGGAGGCGGGGTGGAACTGCATTTCGGTGTGAGCACGCTGCCCGAGGTGCGCGCGGCGGTGGCGGCCGCCGCGGCGGTGGCCGGCTTGCCGGCCGGCCGGGTCGGGGACGTGGTGCTGGCCGTGCACGAGCTGGCGGCCAACGCGGTCCGCCACGGCGCTGGGCAGGGGCGTCTCGCGGTGTACGTCACCGCAGGGGCACTGTGCTGCGAAGTAAGCGATGCCGGCCGGGCCCGCCTAGACGGCGCGGCCGTGCGCGGGACCGGGAGCGGCCGGGGGACGCGCGCGGCTGGCCGCCCGCCGTGGGCGGTTGAGCCGGGTCACGGCCTGTGGCTGGTACGGCAGGTTTGCGATGAGGTGCAGGTGGTCTCAGGATCCGACGGATCGCGGGTAACCGTGATGTTCAGCCTGCCCGCCGCCCGGCAGCCGTCACCCGAGAACCGGGATTCCTCGGATAGCAGCAGTGGACGAGGCGAGCGAAGTTGAGGGTAGCCGCGGAACGGCGTCAGCAACTCACGTTTTTGCCGCGCTTACGGGGTTAGGCGCGCAAGCGGTTCCATAAGATTGATACCTATGTTCTAATAGAGGACAACCCGACCTCCGTGCCCGGGACGCCGCCTGCCGCCGCGCGGGCGGGGCCGGCCGCAACGCCGACCGGGCCTGGGTGAGCTGCTGGGAGGAAGAAAGGGGCCGACCTGATGCAAGAATTCGAAAATGTAAGCTATAAAGACGCCGACCGGCTAGCGACACTAGAAAACCTGGCGGTCGAGTTTGAGCAGCGACTACATACGGTCATGCACCCGGAAGGCAGCCCCGGCCCGGAAGTGGCCGTGCCCCGGGCCGCCCCGGCGCCCGACGAACGGACAGAGGCACTAATCAACCGGGGGCGGCCAGGCCCTCGCCGGACGCGGCTCCGACGGCTGGCCGCGCACTGGCGGCTACTCGTTACCGGGACGGTCGTCCTGCTCAGCGGGGTCGTCGCGGCCGTGATCGGGATACCCGGCGCTGACGTGAACTGGCCGGCGAGCGTGGGACGCGTCCAGTCCGAGATCAAGCAGGCCTGCGCGAACCCGGATGTGGCGGCCGAGCCGAGCGGCCTGAATTTCGCTTGTGCCAAGGACACCAGCCCGGTGCTGTGGGTGTTCGCCTTGCTTACCAGCGGCAACAACCCGGACTTCGTCGATCAGTCCACCCGCCGCGAGGGGCTGGAGCCGGTCCTGCCGTCGCAAGGCGGCGACATCGCCTGGTCCCTTAACCTGCACCATCCGTACGACCCGACCAGTCCCGTGGACAGCCTCGCGGTTGCCGCGCGGGCGATCAACAACATCATCGGCGGGGCCACCCTGACCTCTTCCACCGGGAGCGCGCTGATCGACCCGGGTCTGGAGAGCAAGGCGGCGAACTGCCGGCGGTACACCGGCTCGGCGCAGCTGGCTGCTAGGCCGGGCTACCCGGCCGCCTGCTCGTCGCCGGTTACCACCACGTCCGGGGAGGCCGCACTGGTCAGCGACGTGTTCCAGCAGTGGATGCGCGGCACCCCGTCCCAGATTGCGAGCGAGGCAGGTGTGCTGTTCGAGAACGCCGGCAACCCCGGCGACCCTCGGGTCCGGGCCATCCTCTCCCGGCTGCCCGCCTCCGGCGGGTAACGGCCGAGGCAAGCGCGAGAAGAACCGAGGGGCAGCGGCCGAGAACGGCCGGATCCCCAGAAGCAGGTAGACCGTCCTAACCCGCGGCGGGAGGAGGGGACCCGTGAGCACCGCCAGCAAGCCGTGGTGGCAGCAGGCGACGGCACTTGTCACCGTGAGCGCCGGCGGCGTGATCACCGGACTTAACTTCGTCCCGGGGACCGCGGCGCTGACTACGCCGTCAAGCGTGCCGCTGCACCTGCTCGCACTCGAGCAGGCCGCCCAGCCTAATCCGGCCGGGAAGGCCGCCGTCGGTGACGCGCAGCTGCGAGCCGCGATCGTCAACGTGGCCGCCTACTACCTGAAGCTCGCCCAGACCAAGACGCCCACCCAGGTCGAGACGTTGATCTGGGGCAAGGTCAGCGGCGACGGCGCCGACCACGGGCCCTCCTGTGCCGCATTCGCCAGCCTCACCCTCGAACTCGCCGCCCAGACGACCGGCCTGCGAAGCTGGGTCACCGGGGGGACCACTTATCCCTGGCCGTTGCCGCACTGGGCGGACGTGCGGGTGGACACCAACCCGGCCTCCCCGCAGGTCACTTCCGTGGTGGCCGACGCGCAGGCGCACGGACGCTGGCACCCGCTTGCCGACGGCTACACGGCCCAGCCTGGCGACTGGGCCGTTTACGACGGCCACGTGGCGGTCGTCACCAGCTACTCCGGCGGCGTTCTCGACACCATCGCCGCCGACTCCCTGCCCGGCCTCACCGTCAACGCTCACTCCTCGGCCGCGCCGCTCACGGACCAGGGCGTCGTCGGCTTCGTCGACAACGGCGGCCTCCAGCCCGCCTCCGGCCGT
>DASWUW010001137.1:0-2539 GCA_036406335.1 Trebonia sp. | reverse complement strand
GGACCTTGTCGCGCGTGGGGTAGGCCGCGATGACCTGCCCCGTCGCGCCCTTGTCCTTGCCGGCGAGAACGATAACGTGGTCGCCTTTCTTGATCTTCATCTAGAGCACCTCCGGCGCCAGCGAGATAATGCGCATAAAGCGCTTCTCCCGCAGCTCACGGCCGACCGGGCCGAAGATGCGGGTGCCCCGCGGGTCCCCGCCGTCCCGGATGAGGACGGCGGCGTTCTCGTCGAAGCGAATGTAAGAACCGTCTGCGCGGCGGCGCTCCTTGCGGGTACGGACGACGACCGCCTTGACGACGTCGCCCTTCTTGACGCCAGCCCCGGGCAGCGCGTCTTTGACCGTCGCCACGATGACGTCACCGATGCCCGCGTATCGCCGGCCGCTGCCGCCGAGCACCCGGATGCAGAGGATCTCCTTGGCACCCGTGTTGTCGGCGACCTTGAGCCGCGACTCCTGCTGGATCACGTCAACTCCTGCTTCGTCACGCCGGTCGTGTTCCGCCGGCGATTCGCTGTTAGCTAATGGGCTTACTTCGCCCGTTCGAGGATCTCGGCGACCCGCCACCGCTTGGTAGCGGACAGCGGCCGGGTCTCCATCAGGAGAACGCGGTCACCGACGCCGCACTCGTTCTTCTCGTCGTGTGCCTGGTACTTCTTGGTACGGCGCAGAACCTTGCCGTACTTTGGGTGCTTCACGCGGTCTTCCACGGCGACGACGACGGTCTTGTCCATCTTGTCGCTGACCACGAGACCTTCGCGGGTCTTGCGGTAGCCGCGCTGCTCGGCCGCCTCTTCGGCAACCGTGTCGGCCGGGTTGGTGCTCACTTCGCGCTCCCCTCGACGTCCGCCGTGGTGTCGTCGTCGACGTCGATGATGATGCCGAGCTCACGTTCCCGCAGCACTGTGTAGATGCGGGCGATTTCCTTGCGCACGGCACGCAAGCGGCCGTGACTCTCCAGCTGACCGGTGGCGCTCTGGAAGCGGAGGTTGAACAGCTCTTCCTTTGCCTCGGCCAGCTTGCTGGCGAGCTCCTCGGGTGAGGAGGAACGCAGCTGTCCGGCGGTCAAGTCCGTAGCCATCAGCCCTCGCCCACTTCTCGCGTCACGATCTTGCACTTGATCGGGAGCTTGTGGATCGCGCGGCGCAGTGCCTCGCGGGCCACCGGCTCCTCCACCCCGGACAGCTCGAACATGACCCGGCCCGGCTTGACGTTGGCGATCCACCACTCGGGCGAGCCCTTACCGGAACCCATCCGGGTCTCGGCCGGCTTCTTGGTCAGCGGGCGGTCCGGGTAGATGTTGATCCACACCTTGCCGCCGCGACGGATGTGCCGGGTCATCGCGATACGGGCCGCCTCGATCTGGCGGTTAGTCACGTACGCGTGCTCCAGGGCCTGGATGCCGAACTCGCCGAACGTGACCCGGGTACCGCCGGTGGCCGCGCCGGTCCGGTGCGGCCGGTGCTGCTTGCGGTAAGTGACCTTACGCGGAATGAGCACGGATCAGCCCTCCCCAGTGGTTTCCGCCGACGGCTCCGCCGCGGGGGCGGAGGTCCGCTCGGGACGGTCGCTGCGGTTGTCGGGACGACCGCCGTCACGCCGCGGACGGGCTCCGGCCCGCGCCGCCGGACGACCGCGGTCGTTGTCCCGGCGGGCACCGGCGGCACGCAGCGCGGCCTGAGCCGCCTCGCGTCCGGCCCGGGTGGGAGCCGCGTCACCGCGGTAGATCCAGACCTTGACGCCGATCCGGCCGAACGTCGTCCTGGCCTCGTAGAAGCCGTAGTCGATGTCCGCCCGCAGCGTGTGCAGCGGCACCCGGCCCTCGCGGTAGAACTCGCTGCGCGACATCTCGGCACCGCCCAGGCGCCCGGAGCACTGCACCCGGATGCCCTTCGCGCCGCCCTTGGTCGCGCTCTGCATGGCCTTGCGCATGGCCCGCCGGAAGGACACCCGGCTGGACAGCTGCGCGGCCACGCCCTGCGCGACAAGCTGCGCGTCCACCTCGGGGTTCTTGACCTCGAGGATGTTGAGCTGGATCTGCTTGGCGGTGAGCTTCTCGAGGTCGCCGCGGATGCGGTCGGCCTCCGCGCCGCGACGGCCGATCACGATGCCGGGACGCGCGGTGTGAATGTCCACCCGCACCCGGTCCGTGGTCCGCTCGATCTCGACCTTGGAGATGCCGGCCCGCTCCATGCCCTTCGCCAGCATGCGCCGGATGGCCACGTCCTCCTGGACGTAATCCTTGTACTTCTTCTCCGCGTACCAGCGGCTCTTGAAGTCGGTGGTAATGCCTAGGCGGAACCCATGCGGGTTCACTTTCTGTCCCACTAGCGGTTCCCTCCCTCGCTGTCGTCGGAGACCACGACCGTTATATGGCTCGTGCGCTTGTTAATGCGGTACCCGCGGCCCTGGGCCCGCGGCCTGAATCGCTTCAGCGTCGGTCCCTCATAGACGAAGGCCCGCGAGACGATCAGCGTGCCGGGGTCGAGGTGGGCATTGTTCTCGGCGTTGGCGATCGCGCTGGCCAGCACCTTGGCG
>DASWUW010001136.1:0-7069 GCA_036406335.1 Trebonia sp. | reverse complement strand
TAACGGCGGCCCCGCGCTGAACGCCCTCGGCTCCATCATGCTGGCGATGTCGCTGATCATCGTCGTCGTCGGCTACGCCGGCTACCGCTTGCTCACCCGCGGGGAGCGCGGCGGCGGCCTGGCCGCTATCGCCGCCATCAGCGGCGAGGCCTGACCCCCGGGCCGTGTCGCCCGGGCCGAAGACGTGCATCCAGGTACGGCCGGCTTCGTCGCAGGGCGTGCTCAGGCTCGAGGTGGGAGTCACCCCGGGCGGAGGCGATCTCCGTCCCGAACGGAAACACGTAGTCCTCGGCCCGGCGGGAACCGGGGTGCCGGCGGCGGCGAGTAGTCCGGGCCCCGGAGAATCTCCAGGGCCGCTGTCTCCGCCTGTTCCAGGCCGGCCAGGTTCGCCAGGACGCCGGCGGGCGGGCCCCCGGCATGCAGGATCCCGGGGAATACGTGCCCGGCCCCGGCCGGGCACCCGAGACCGCGTGCGATTTCGGCCGCCCGGCCCTGGACCCGGTTGCAACCGGGCGCGGGAACCAGATCATGCCTTACCGGGTCGCGGCGGCCACCGCGTCGCGGATGACCGCCTCCTCCGCGAAGGTGCCCTTCTCGTCGTCGAAGGCGCCGTAAGGAGTTCCGTAGACCGGCGTGCCCGGCTGCTGGCGCCAGCTCTCGGCCAGCGTCCCGTAGTCGTACGCCCCGTAGCCGATCGCGTGCAGGAACGCCGCGGCCGCCGTCTTGCCCGCGGCGCTGTCCCCGGCGATCGGCAGGTAGGAGTGGTCTTCGGCGTTGGCAAACCCGCCGCGAGCCGGGCGGGCCAGGTTCAGCAGGTGCTTGAAGAAGATGTTGTTAAACGCCTTTACCACGCTCGCGCCCGGGATGAAGCCGGCCAGGTACTCGCTGTCGGTCAGCGCCTTCTCCCGCAGCGGCGCGATCGGCCCGTCCCGCTCCGGGTAGTAGTTGCCGGTGTCCAGCACGGTCTTCCCGGCCAGCGCCGCCGCGGGCAGCGACGGATAGGCCGTGAGCGGGGTGCTCACCAGCACGAGGTCCCCGACCTGGGCGCACTCCGCCCCGTGGGCGGCCCGGGCCTGGGGCCCGAGTTCCTCGACCAGGTCCTCGAGGGTGTGCGGCCCCCGTGAGTTGCTCAGCACCACGTCATAGCCGGCGTCGATCGCCAGCCTGGCCACGGTGCTGCCGATACGTCCGCTTCCGATCAGTCCCAGAGTCGTCATGGTCTCCGCAACCCGGCCCGGCCCCCGTCCATTCCGGCCGGGGCCGGAATCTAGCTGGCCAGCGGTGCGGCGTCAGCGTCGGCGGGAGCGGGGGCGGCGCCGCCGGCCAGCACCCGGAGCGCGTCGGCGGGCAGGTGAACGTGCACCGGGGTGCCCTGCGACCAGCCCGCGGCGTCTTCGTTCGGCGCCACCGCCTGCAGTGACTCGCCGGTCGCGAGCCGGAGCAAGACCTGGGTCGCCGACCCGAGGTAAACCACCCGGTCCACCAGGGCCGGGACCCGGTTAGGGCCGGCCGACCCGTGCGCCTCGATGCGGACCCGCTCCGGCCGGATCACCGCCTGGGCCGCCGTGCCCGGCTCCGCCGGGACCTCGTTCGACGTGGTGAGCACGAGGTCGCCCAGCTTGACCGAGGAGGCAGCGCCGCGGTTCCGTTCGGCGACAGTGATGTCGAGCAGGTTGGCGGCCCCGAGGAAGTCGGCTACGTAGGCGTCGGCCGGGGTCTCGTACACCTCCTGGGGCGTCCCGATCTGCGCGATGCGGCCGGCGTTCATCACCGCCAGCCGGTCGGACATGGTCAGCGCTTCCTCCTGGTCGTGGGTCACGTAGATAAACGTGATGCCGACCCGCTCCTGGAGTGCCTTGAGTTCTACCTTCAGCGAGCGCCGGAGCTTGGCGTCCAGCGCGCCCAGCGGCTCGTCCAGCAGCAGGACCGCGGGGTTCAGCACCAGCGCGCGGGCCAGGGCGACCCGCTGCTGCTGGCCGCCGGACAGCTGGGACGGCCGCCGCGAGGCGAAGGCGGACATGGAGACCAGGGCCAGCGCGTCGCCGACCCGCTGGCGGGTCTCGGCCTTGCTCACCTGCGCGTGCTTGAGTCCGAAGGCCACGTTGTCGGACACCGACAGGAACGGGAACAGCGCGTACGACTGGAATACCGTGTTGACGTTCCGCTGGTTTGGCGGCAGGTTCGAGACGTCGGTCCCGTCGAGCAGGATCCGGCCGCCGGTGGGCTCCTCGAACCCGGCGATCAGCCGCAGCGTCGTCGTCTTGCCGCACCCCGACGGCCCCAGCAGCGAGAAGAACTCGCCCGCGGCTACGATGAGGTCGATGCCGTCGACGGCGGTGTGCTCAGCGCTGCCGTGGCCGAACCGCTTGCTCAGCCCGACCAGTTCGATGCCTGCGGCCATGACAGTCAGCTCCGTCTCTGCGACTCGCGCTCGGTTCCGCTCGCGGGCGGGTTCCAGGTGAAGCGGAGCTGCCCGGCCGCGTAGCGCATGGCGAGATCATAGGCACGCGAAGGCGGCACGTCCGGGTCTTCCAGTGCGATTTGTACGGCCATACCGTCCAGTAGTGCCGACAGGGTGATCGCGAAGGACCCGGCGTCGACCGCACTGTCGAATTCGCCCGCTTCCTGGCCGTCCAGGACCGTGGTCGAGATCGACTCCCGCCAGCGCTCGTCGAACTTGCGCCGTACCGCCGCGACGCCCGGGTTGCGCGGCGACAGCGCCCACAGGTCGAGCCAGAGCAGCCATTCGGTGCGGGCCGCGGGATCGGTGTCGGGCAGGCAGGTCATGGCGATCAGCTCGGTCAGCCGCCCGGTCGCACTGGCGATGGCGGCCAGCCGCTGCGTTCCGGTGGCGTACCAGGCGTCCTCGGAGTAGCGCAGGGCCTCGGTGAGCAGCTGGTCGCGGGTCTTGAAGTAGTAGATGACCAGCGCCGGCGACGTCCCCGCGTGCTCGGCGACATCGGCGATCCGGGTGTCGGCGTAGCCGCGCGCCACGATGACCTCGAGCGCGGCCCGCAGCAGCTGCTCGCGGCGGGCGGGCGCGTTCGGGCTGTCCGCGGACCGGTGTTCCATCTGACCTCGCAGCCCCGCCCGGGCTGCCGCGCGGAGTTAGTGCACCGGGCGCCGTCACCTGGTGGCCTTGTCTGGGATCGTAGCAGAATCTAGACTGAATGTTCAGTCAAACATGTGCGGTCAACATGTGCGGTCAACCCTGGGCGCGGAGGCGAGCATGGCACCGATGAGCTACGACGCGGTCGTTATCGGCGGCGGGCACAACGGCCTGGTGGCGGCGGCCTACCTGGCCCGCAGCGGCGCCCGGACCCTGGTACTGGAGGCGAGGCAGACCACCGGGGGCGCCGCGACCACCGAGGCCCCCTGGCCGGACGCGCCGCAGTTCAAGGTCACCCGGCTGTCCTACGTGATGTCCCTGCTGCCGCCGACGATCCTCGACGACCTCCAGCTCGAGCGGCACGGTTACAAGATTTTCCCGATGGGCCCCTACTACCAGGCCTTCCCGGAAGGCGGGTCGCTCACCCTGTACGAGGAGGACTCGCCGCGCGCCTACGACGAGATCGCCAGGTGGTCGAAAAAAGACGCCGACGCCTACCCGAAGTGGAACGCCTGGCTCGGCGGCCTGGCCGACGTCCTCGGCCCGCTGCTGCTGACCGTCCCGCCCAACCTCGGTTCGCGCCAGCCGCGGGACCTGGCCGCCACCGCCCGGCTCGCCTGGCGGCAGCGCGGCCTGAACGTCCGCACGGTCGCCGACGCCACCCGGCTGATGACAATGTCGATCGCCGACCTGCTGGACCACTGGTTCGAGAGCCCGCAGATCAAGGGCGCCCTCGCGGTCAACGGCGTGATCGGCACCTGGGCGGGCCCGCAGGAACCGGGGACCGCCTACGTGATGGCGCACCACTCGATCGGCGACGTCGGCGACGGCCGCCTGGGCAGCTGGGGCTTTCCCGAGGGCGGCATGGGCGCGGTCGCCGGCGCGATCGCCAGCTCGGCCCGTTCGCTCGGCGTCACGATCAGGACCGGGGCCCGGGTCGCCCGGGTGACCGTCGCCCCGGGCAGCGGCCGGGCCACCGGGGTCGTGCTGGACAACGGCGACGAGATCACGGCCAAGGTCGTCGTCACCTCCCTGCACCCCAGGACGGCCTTCCTCGACCACGTGGGCCGGGAGAACCTGCCGGACGACTTCGTCACCGACATCGAGCGCTGGAAGACCCGCTCGGGGGTGGTCAAGATCAACCTGGCCCTGGGCGAGCTGCCCGACTTCACCGCCAACCCGGGCACCGGCCTGCAGGAGCACCACACCGGCTCGGTCGAGATGGCCCCCTCGGTGGAGTACATCGAGCGCGCGTTTATCGACGCCCGGGAGGGGCGCCCGGCGGCCCGCCCGTTCTCCGACGGCGTGATCCCCACCGTGTTCGACAAGACCCTGGCCCCCGAGGGGCAGCACATCATGTCGCTGTTCACCCAGTGGGTGCCGTCCGCCTGGAGCGAGGAGCCGCACGCCGACGAGCTGGAGAAGTACGCCGACCGGGTCATCGACACCTACAACGAGGTCGCACCCAACTTCAGGGCGTCCATCCTGCACCGCGACGTCGTGGGCCCCTACGAGATGGAGCACGACTACGGGCTGATCGGCGGCAACATCTTCCACGGCGAACTGTCCCTGGAACAGCTCTTCCACCTGCGCCCGGCCCCCGGCTACGCCGACTACCGCACCCCGGTCCCGGGGCTGTACAACGCGAGCAGCGCGACCCACGCGGGCGGCGGCGTCTGCGGCATCCCCGGCCTGCAGGCGGCCCGGGCCGCCATCGCCGACCGGCGGAAGGCCCGCTCCCGCCGTGCCTGAGCCGTGTCCTCATCCCGAACGGAGGCCGGGTTCCCCGTCCCCGCCCACCCGGACCCGTCGGCCGTGAGCGGCCCCGACCCGCTCGCGGTGATGCTCGAGGCGCGCAGCGTCGCCCTGGTCGGCGCGTCACCGCGGCCCGGAAGCCTCGGCGCGCGGATGACCGAAGAGGTCGCCAAGTCACCCGCCCGGCCGCGCACCTACCTGGTCAACCCGCGCTACCCCGAGATCGGCGGAGAGCGGTGCTACCCGGGTCTCGCCGACCTGCCCGAACCGGTGGACCTGGCGCTGCTCGCCGTTCCCGACGCCGCCCTGGAGGAGCAGATGCGGACGGCGGCGGCCGGCGGTGCGCGGGCGGCGGTCATCTTCGGCTCGGCGGTGGAATCACCGGCCGGATCGGCCGCCGCCGAATTGTGCAACGGTGCGTTGCCCGATTCCGGACCGGGCCTGCGCGGCCGCATCGCCGCGATCGCGCGGGACGCGGGCCTGCCCGTGTGCGGAGCCGGGTGCATGGGGTTCGTGAACGTAGCCCGGGGACTGCGGGCGATCGGCTACACCGAGCCCGACCCGCTCCCGGCCGGGCCGGTCGCGCTGGTCACCCATTCCGGCTCGGTGTTCTCCGCCCTGCTGCGCACCCGGCGGGCGTTCGGCTTCAGCCTGGCCGTGTCCTCCGGCCAGGAGCTGGTCACTCCCGCCGCCGCCTATGCCCGCTACGCGCTCACCCTCCCGGAGACGAAGGTACTGGCGCTCGTCCTGGAGGCGATCAGGGACGCCGCCGCGCTCCGGTCGGTTCTCGCCGACGCCGCCGCCCGTGACCTCCCGGTGCTGCTGCTCACCGCGGGCACCTCGGCGGCCAGCCGTTCCCTGGTCGCCGCGCACTCCGGAGCCCTGGCGGCCGCCGACGGCGCCTGGCGGGCCCTCGCCTCCGGTTACGGGGTGCACCGGGTCAGCGACCTGGCGGAACTAGCCGACACACTGGAGCTGTTCAGCCTGACCCGGCGCCCGGGCCGCCAGCCGGGCGGCACCGGTCCCGCCCGCGCCCCGCAGTGCCGGGACAACGCAGCCGGCGGCCCCGGACTGGCCACCGTGCACGACTCCGGGTTCGAGCGCGCCCACGTCGCCGACCTCGCGGCCGAACTCGGCGTCCCGTTCGCGCCGCTTACCGCGGAAACTAAGCAGCGCCTCGCCGCCGTCCTCGACCCCGGGCTGGAGCCCGGCAATCCGCTCGACGTGTGGGGCACCGGCCGCGACCCCGAGGCCTTGTTCACCGAGACCCTGCTGGCCCTTGCCGACGAC
This sequence comes from Trebonia sp., assembly GCA_036406335.1. Taxonomy (GTDB): domain Bacteria; phylum Actinomycetota; class Actinomycetes; order Streptosporangiales; family Streptosporangiaceae; genus Trebonia. The sequence continues at coordinate 915 of DASWUW010001136.1, read as the reverse complement.
CCCGGCACCGGCGCGGTCGCCCTCGCCGTGGACCTGGTCCCCGAATACGACGGCGACGACTCCTACCGCGCCGCTCTCCTCGCGGTGGCGGCCAAGACGCCGAAGCCGGTGACCGTCCTCGCCTCCATCCCCGCCGCCGTCGACCAGGCCGCGGCCGCCCGGCTGCGCGCCGCGGGCATCCCCGTCCTCGAATCCACCCGCACCGGCCTGCTCGCCCTGCGCCACCTGCTGGCCCGCGACTGTCCGGGCCCCGGCCCCGGCTCGCTGTCACCACCAGCCGCGGCGCCGGCCGCGCCGCGCCGCCCCCCGGAGGGTGACGCAGCTCGCCGGACCCGCTGGACCGCGCGCCTCAGGGCCGGGCCGCTGGCCGGCGCCGAGCTCTTCGCCCTGCTCGGCGACTACGGCATCCCCGCCGTAGCCGCCCGCCCGGCCGCCACCCTGGACGAGGTCCTGGCCGCCGCGGCCGGGATCGGCTACCCGGTCGCGCTCAAGACCGACCGGCCCGATATCCCGCACAAGTCCGACGTAGGCGGCGTCCGCCTCGGCCTCGCCGCCCCGGCGGAACTCGCCTCCGCCTACCAGGACCTGGCCCGCCGCCTCGGCCCGCGGGTCACCGTTACCGCGATGGCCCCGCCCGGCCCGGAGCTCATCCTCGGCCTGACCCGCGACCCGGCCCTCGGCCCGCTGATCGTGATCGGGGCCGGCGGCGTGCTGGCCGAGTACCTGGCCGACTCCGCGGTAGCCCTCCCGCCGCTCACCGCGCCGGCCGCCGCCGCCCTCATCGCCCGCCAGCGCTTCGCCCGCCTGCTGGCCGGGTTTCGCGGTCACCCCCCGGCCGACCTCGCGGGGGTGGCCGCCGCCGTGGCCGCCTTCTCTGCCCTGGTGACCGACCTGGGCGACTACCTGGCCGCCTTT
>DASWUW010001135.1:0-4845 GCA_036406335.1 Trebonia sp. | reverse complement strand
CCCCAACCAGTCATCATGATTGCGGAACTAGGCTCTGCTCACATCTCGTGACGATAACGACCAGGGCTGTCACCCTCGATCCGGCTCTCGTGATCGTGGGTTAAAAGCGGCGCTATGCGCCCTTGTTGACCCACGATCACGGGCCTTCGGCGACTGGAGCACCTGGGAAGCTGATAATGCCGGCCGCTGCAGCGTTACCTTCACGTTATTTGAGCCAGAGCCCAGGACTATTTTCTTCGACGGATGGCGTCCTCAAGGAGAGCCCGCCCCGGCGGGGTGACGGCCTGGGGGGTGCCGACGTCCTAGAGGCCCCGGAGGGGCGACGGCCCATGGGGGCGCCTTCCCGGAGGGGGGACGGCCCTGGGGGGCGGTTAGTGGTCGAACAGGGAAGGCGGAGGGACGGGGGTGTTGTCGTCCTTGTCTGGGCCTCCGGGGACGCGGCAGCAGTACTCCAGGAACAGCGCCGCCGCGAGCAGCACCAGGCAGCCGCCGAAGGACAGGCTGGCGTCCACCAGGTCGCCCCGCGGGGTGGGGGCCCCGGTCTTGCCCGACAGGTAGATCATGAACCCGGCGCAGATCCCGGCCAGCAGCGCCGCGGTCTGCGAGCTCGCCTTAGCCAGGGCGACGACCCGCGCCACGAACAGCGGCGGAGCCGGGCGCGGGGTCTTCCCCCGAATCCGGGCGCGCAGGTCCCGGCCGGTCCAGGCCTCCGCGGCGGCCGCGATCAGCAGGGCCGGGACCAGAGTCCAGGTGAGCGGGGGGAGGCTGGAGTAGACGGCGGTCAGCAGCGCCCACATCACGGCGGCGGCGAGCACCGCGACCAGCAGCAGCGTCCGGGGCCGGGTCGCCTTCACGCGCCTGCCTCCGGAAGGGCGAGGGGGATACCGGAGCGGCGGATGCCCGACTGATCCACCCGGGCCAGCAGGTCGGCGACCGGCCCGCGGCCGGGCAGCACCGCGTCCGGGTCGGCGTCCAGCCAGGGGGCGAGGACAAAGGCACGCTCGTAGGCCCGCGGGTGCGGCAGCGTGAGCTCCGGGTCGTCGCTGCGCTCGCCCGCCACGGTGATGATGTCCAGGTCGAGGGTGCGCGGGCCCCAGCGGACCACGCGAACCCGGTCGAACGCGGCCTCGATCTGGTTGAGCCGGGTGAGCAGTTCGCGCGACGGCAGGCTGGTCGCGACCAGTATGACCGCGTTCAGGTAGTCCGGCTGGGACGGGCCGCCGACCGGTACCGTCTCGTAGACCGGCGACACGGCCGTCACCCGCACCTCCGTAAGTCCGGCGATGGCGTCCGTGCCCCCGGAAAGGATGTCTTGCCTCTCCCCGAGGTTACTGCCCAGGGCCAGGACGGCCTGCCGCACGGCGGTGGTCACGGGCGCCGGGCCGCGCGGTAGGCGGCGGCCACCCGGACGGCGTCCGCGTTGGCGGCGACCTCGTGGACCCGGACACACCACGCGCCCCCCGCGGCGGCCAGCGCGGTAACCGCGGCGGTGGCCGCGTCATTACCCAGAAACGACCGCGGTTCCGCCCCTTCGGCGTCGAACAGCCTGCTCAGATGGCGCTTCCGGGACGGGCCGACGAGCACCGGGAAGTCCCGGCCGCCGATCGCGGACAGCTCCCGCAGCCCGGCCAGCAACTGCCAGTTGTGCGCGTCGGGCCCCCAGGCGGCCGGGTTCTTGCTGAACCCGAGCCCGGGGTCGAGCACGATCATCGACGGGTCGACGCCCTCCGCGGTCACCGCTTCGATCCGCCGGGCCAGCTCGTCGTGCACCTCGCGGACCACGTCTTCGTAGCTGGCCCGGGAGTCCATGTCGTGGCTGGGCCCGCGCCAGTGCATGACCACGTAAGGGACGCCGGCCTTGGCCACCAGGCGGGGCATGTAGGGGTCGGCGAGCCCGCCGCTGACGTCGTTGACCAGGCTGACGCCCGCCTCCAGGGCCCACTCGGCCACCTGCGCCCGCATGGTGTCCACGCTGACCACGGCGCCCGCCCGGACCAGCTCGGTGATGACCGGCCGAACCCGGCGCAGCTCCTCTTCGGCGGAGACGCGCTGCGCCCCCGGCCGGGTCGACTCGCCGCCGACGTCGACGATGTCGGCCCCCTGGGCGACCAGCTCCAGGCCGTGCGCGATCGCGGCGGCGGCGCCGAACCACCGGCCGCCGTCGGAGAACGAGTCGGGGGTCACGTTGACCACGCCCATAATCAGGCATTGGCCCGCGGGCGGAGTTCCGGCGAGACCAGGCAGATTCACCATAGGGGGAATGCTAGGTCAATCGGCCTCGGGGGGTACCGGTCCGGGGGTCCCGGAGGCGGCCCGCCGGGGGGTTTCCGAAAATACCGGAGGCTCGGAGGGGCGGGCGGCCTTGGGAGAAACGGGCCCGGAGGGTTCGAGAACAACCGGCTTGAGGGCGGCCGGCTCGAGGGGGCGTTCCCCCGAGCGGCGGCTGACCAGCCGGGCGGCCCGCCGCGCGTACCGCTTTAGCTCGAGCTTCGGCCAGACCAGGAATGCCTCCGCCTCCAGGGCGGCGATGGCCATGCGGGGCGCGTCCCGGCCGCTGGGGAAGACGAAGAAGCGCGGCTGCCAGACGGGGCCGAACTTCGCGTTGAACTTGTACAGCGACTCGATCTGGAACCAGCGGGACAGGAAGACGAGCAGCCCGCGCCAGGCCTTGAGTACCGGGCCGGCGCCGATCCGCTCGCCCCGCTCGAGCGCGGCGCGGAACATCGCGAAGTTCAGCGAGAGCCGCTTGATCCCGAGCGCGGGCGCCCCCTTGATCGCCTCCACGATCAGGAAGTCGTTAAGTCCGGCCTGCGCGGTCTTGTCGCGCTGCATGAGGTCGAGGGAGAGCCCGTCGCAGCCCCACGGGACGAACTGCAGCACCGCCCGGAGGACTCCGTCTTCCTTGGCCGTCACCAGGACGCAGTCGCCGTCGCCGGGGCCGCCCAGCCGGCCGAGGGCCATGGAGAAACCCCGCTCGACGTGGCCGCCCCGCCAGCGGTCGGCCTCCCGGATGATCCGGCCGAGCTCCGCCGGGGGGATGTCGCGCACCCGGCGTACCTCGGCGGTGTACCCGTTCTTGGCTACCCGGTTGACCATCTGCCGGACGTTGCGCATCTGGCGGCCGGCCAGGCTGAAGTCGGCGATGGTGACGACCGCCTCGTCACCCAGCTCGAGGGCGGTCAGGTCGCCCTCCCGGCACCACACCTCGGCGCCCAGCTCGCTGCAGCCCATGACCGCGGGGCGCCAGGCGTGCCGGGCCGCCTCGCCGAGGAACTCGGCGATGGCACCGGGCCAGGCCTCCGGATCGCCCAGCGGGTCGCCCGAGGCGAGCATCACGCCGGATACGACGCGGTAGCAGATCCCCGACTTGCCCGACGGCGACCAGATCACGCTCTTGTCGTCGCGCAGGGCGAAGTAGCCGAGCGAGTCCCGCTCGCCGCGCGAGTCCAGCAGCTCGCGGATCTTGACCTGATCGGCGGCCGACAGCCGGGCGTGCGGCCGGGCCGAGCGCAGCAGCAGGTAGATGGTGACCACGAGCGTGAACGCCCCCAGCGTGCTGGTGAGCACGTGGTAGAGGTCGCCCCGCCCGTCCACCGCCCACTGGACCGGCCCGTAGACCCCGACCAGTTCCTGCAGCACGTCCTCCAGGCGCTGGAGAAACGTGTAGCTGCCGGCCAGCGGCCCGACCGCGAGGTAACCCAGCCCGATCGCGAAGTCCAGCACGACCAGCGCGGCGAAGACCCGCAGCACGGTCCGCCGGCTGCGCGGGTCGCCGACCGCGTAGAAGTCGCGGTGCCGCCAGACCAGTACGCCGAGCAGGACGACGGCCACGATGCCGGAAGGCGAGACGACCCGGGGGAAATGCATGAAGTGGATGAAGACATCAAACGCGAGCAGCGCGAGCACCGCCTGCCAGGCGCGCCGTTTACGCCGGCGCAGCCCGCGGGCGAGCATCAGCAGCAGCAGGCCGATGATGACGTCAGAGGTGCGAGTGACGTTAGTCAGCGTCCCGGGCACGACCTCATTGAACTTATGCAGCTTCTCGTGCCAGTCGGGTTTGAACACCGCGAGCACGTCGGTCACGCCGATGAGAAAAGTGAGCAGTGCCGCCACGGCGGGAATCCAGGTCAGCGGCTTACCGCTGCCTTGCGGCGCGCCGGGCTTGGTATCCCGGTCCGCGCGAACTGCAGAGGTGCTCATCCGCATGCCAAATCTCTTGTCAGGCCCCGGACCACGGTCAAGCAGCGAAGTCATGACTGCCCCGCTCAGCGCCGCCCCCGTGCGTCCCTGCAGACAACGTACCTCCAAGCGCCCGGACCGGCCTAGTGAGCGGTAAAGATAAGCCGGTAATTAATAGGACGCACGGATTCTAGGCAAAGTTCGCACAATTAGAACGATTTTCCCGGAACCGGCCCGGGGAAACCTGACGGGGCATACGAGCCCCGGGCGATAATACGGAGGAAGGCTCCGTATTATCGCCGGCTTATCTATTTCCGAAGAAAAGACATCGCCTCGGCGCGGGTCCGCGCGTCCGTGCGGAAGCTGCCGCGGACGGCGGAGGTCACGGTCGTCGCGCCGGGCTTGCGGACGCCGCGCATCGACATGCACAGGTGCTCGCACTCGAGCACCACGATCACCCCGCGCGGCTCCAGGATCCGCATCAGCGAGTCGGCGATCTGGGAGGTCATCCGCTCCTGCACCTGGGGACGGCGCGCGTACACGTCGGCCAGCCGGGCCAGCTTGGACAGGCCGGTGATCTCGCCCTTCTTCCCCGGGATGTAGCCGATGTGCGCCTTGCCGAAGAACGGCACCAGGTGGTGCTCGCACATGCTGTAGATCTCGATG
>DASWUW010001134.1:0-1505 GCA_036406335.1 Trebonia sp. | reverse complement strand
AACCGGGAGGCCTCCGCCCGTGGACGACGAGCGCCGCGAGCTGCCGGGCGTAGGCCCGGTCGAGCGGCTCGCCCAGCAGCAGCCGGTACCACAGGGCACCGTAGAGAGCCGAGACGGCCGCCTCCACGTCCGTCTCAGCGGGAGCCGCGCTCTCGCCGGCCTGCTGACGGAGCAGGCGGCGCAGGGAGTCGCGGCGCACCTCGATGAAACGGTCCCGGAACAGCTGCCGGAATCCTTCGTCGCGCTGGGCGTGGGCCATCAGGCTGCGCAGCGCAGGCCCGGTCTCCCCCAGGGCGAGGAACGTTCTTTCCAGGAAGCCGGCCACCGCCTGCTCGCGTGACCCGGCCGCGGGCGGCTCGTCCACTTCCGCGCGGGCATGGCCGACGAACGCGTCCAGCACCAGCTCAGCCTTGCCCGGCCAGTGCCGGTAGATGGTCTGGCGACCGGTTCCCGCCGCGCTGGCGATCATCTCGACCGTGACGCCGTCGTAACCGTGCCGGACCACCAGCGCCCGGGCTGCGGCGAGCAGCGCCTGGTGCGCCTGGTCGCTGCGCGGCCGCCCCGGTTTGCCCGTCACCCGCACCTCCTCAGTTTCGGTATTATGAGTCTCGTAATGTTCCGGCGAACCGGAGGTAAATCCTATGTGGGCCTGGCGCTTGGAGGCTCCCGGCAAGAGCCTCGACTACCGGCAGGTACCCGAACCGGCGGTGCGGGCGGGCACGGTCCGGGTCCGGGTCCACGCGACGCCCCTGCTCAGCTACCTGCGCGCCTACACCGCGGGTGAGCTGACGACCTACCAGCCCCCCGAGGGCGAATTCACCCCCGGTACCAACGGTGTCGGCGTGGTTGAGGAGGCCGGCGATGACGTGTGGCACCTGCAGCCGGGCCAGCGGGTCATGCTGTCGCCGTACCTGGTGACCGGCGAGAACGTGGACGAGCCGGCCGAGGTGCTGGCCGGCCTCACCGCGCTGACGCCAGAATCCGGGATGCTGCAGGCCTGGGCCGACGGCACCCTGGCAGAGCAGGTCCTGGTACCCGCGTCGGCCGTCACCGCGGTGCCCGCCGCCCTGTCCGGCCTGGGTGACGAGACCCTGGCCGGGATCAGCCGCTGCGTCGTGCCCTACGGCGGGCTGCTGCGCGGCCGGCTGGCCGCCGGGGAGACCCTGGTCGTGCATGGCGCCACCGGCGCCTTCGGGTCCGCCGCGGTGCTCGTCGGGCTGGCCATGGGGGCGGGATGCGTGGTCGCGGCCGGACGCAATCCCGATGCCCTGGCGAGCCTGAGCCGCCTGCCGCGGGTGCGCACGGTCCAGATAAGCGGCGAGCCGGAGGCCGACACCGCGGCGCTGCGGGCGGCCGCCGGCGGTGGCGTGCACTGCGGGCTGGACATGGTCGGGCGGGCCGGCGACCCGGCCGGCACCCTGGCAACCTTGCGCAGTCTGGGCCGGGGCGGGCGGCTGGTGCTGATGGGAAGCATGACGGTGCCATTGGCGCTGGACTACGGCGAG
>DASWUW010001133.1:0-2471 GCA_036406335.1 Trebonia sp. | reverse complement strand
CCGGGGCGGCGGGGACGGCGACCGGGTCGGCCGGCGAAGCCGGGTCTTCGACTTCCCACGGCGCCCGTTCGACTGGCGGGGGGTTATCCGCGGCGGGTTGCTCAGCCGCCGGCGGAACCGCTGGCCTCGCGCGGATGCCCTGGGTGGCCTGCGGGCCGCTGTACCAGGGGTTGCGCGGCGGCGGGGTTTCCGGGGGGACCGGGGACTGCGGGCCGCTCTCCCCGGGCAGCCGTCCCGACCCGATGCCAAACGGTGCCGGAGTCTCCGCCGGGTCGTCCGGCACCACGGGATGCTGCCCGGTGGGATGGAACGCCGGCTGCGGTCCGGACGGGCGGAACCGCGGCTGCGGCCCGGTCGGCGTGAACGTGGGCTGCGGCCCGGTCGGGGTGAACGTGGGCTGGGCGCCCGTCGGCCGGACGGAGTCGTCGTGCTGCCCGGGGTCTTCCACGGTGGCATCTCCCCATGCGGTCGGCTTGCTGTCCCAGCCGGTGCTGCTCCGGCCGGTGTTTCCCCAGTCGCCGGCGGTGTCCCAGGGGGCGCCCGCAGCCGGAGCCGCTTCGTCGTCACCGGTGGCCCCGGCCGGGTGCGAACCCGGGTCTTCGGCGGCCGGCCGGTGATCCGTTCCGGGCTCGCCGCCGGCCGGCACCGGGCCGGCGGCGGCGCCGTCCTCGCCGAGGGGAGCGTCGGCCTCGTAAGCATCGGCCGCGGCCGGAACGGCGGCATCAGACCCGTTGTCCGCGGCGAGGGCACTCTCGATCAGGGCGTCCCAGGGCACGCCGCTCCGGGGCAGGTCACCCCAGGGCACGTCATCCCGGGGCAGGTCACTCCCGGGAACGTCGCTCCCGGGCAAGTCACCCTCGAGAGCCGCTTCCTCGGGAAGGGCGGCCTCAGTCAGGGGACTCTCGGGGAAGCGGGGGAAGACGGCGTCGGACTCGCCGGCGAAGGCCCGGCCGGAGCGGCCGGCGTCCAGGTCGCTGATACCGACGCCGACCCAGGCATCCCCGGTCCAGGTGTACTCCGTCGGCGCGGCCGCGGCGGGCGGGTTCGCGTCCGTCTGCGCCAGCACGGAGGTGCCAGCCAGGGTCAGGTAGTCAGCCGGCTCCGCCCCGGCGGTTCCCGGCGGCCGCCGCTCATCCGCGCCCGGGGCACCCTCACCCGGGCTTTCGGCCAGGTCCGGGCCGCCCGCCGCCCGGTGACTAGCGGTCCCGGAGGCGATCCGGGTTCCGAGACGGGCACCGGCCCGGAGGCCCCGCCAGGAACGCGGAGCCGAGGTTGGCGCGCGCCTGCCGTTGCGGGCTTCGCGGAGCGCGGCGATGGCTGCGGCTTCCTGGACCGGGTCGGTTCGCCGGCCGGGCAGCGCGAGCACGAACACCGCGAGCACCGCGATGAGTTCCAGGAGCAGCGAAAGGGTGCGGGCCAGATTGTCCCGGGTGACCGACAGCGTCCCGCCGCCCGCCGGGAGCACGAACCCCTGCGCCCAGCCGGTGACCGGGCCGGCGACCGGCTTGAGCGGGTGCCCGTTCAGCTTCGCGGTCCAGCCGCCGTACGGCTCGGCCAGCACCAGGGTGCCCCCGGTGGCGGGAACCGCCGCCCCGGTGACGTTGGCCGCGTTCGAAGCGGAGGTGAGCGCGGTCACGGTGCCGTCGGCGGCGACCACCCGGGCCCGGGCGACCGGTCCCGCCACCTGCCACAGGTCGTAGGTCGGGGCCTTGCTCAGCGCCAGCAGGCCGACCGCGGCGTCGAGCCGCTGGGCGACGGCGCCGCTGACCGGACCGGGCAGCAGCACGTAGCGGAGGCCGAAGTCGCCGAGCACCAGTCCGGGGTCGCCCGCGTCGGCCCCGTCCGGGGCGGCGAGCGCGGCGACCACCCGGCTCAGCGCCGCCCCGGCGGTGGCGGAGACCCCGAGTTCGGGTTCGCCCAGCGTCGGGTCGGACTGCCGGACCACCGAGTAGTCGAGGCCGTCGGGCTGAGCGGGGTCTGGCCGCAGGACCAGCGTGCGGTACTGCTGGCCCGAGGCGGAAGAGGCGGAGACGAAGGCGGGCAGCAGCGGGGCGGAGACCGCGGCGACCGGTCCGCGTACGCCGTCCTTGACCCAGAAGGCGGCGACGAACAGCGGGGCGGTCGCGGCGCCGATCAGCGCGGCGCCCGCGAGGAGCCGGCGGGCCCGGCCAGGCGCGGTAGCGGGAGCGAGATCGGCCGCGGAGAGGAAGCCGTCTCCGTTCGCGGCAACCTCGATGAGACGCTGGGCGGCCGGCGCGGCCGCCACCAGCAGGCCAAGGGCGGCGAGGGCGAGGGCGACGCCGGGCCAGGCGGCGGCGGGCGGGCCGCCGCCGGCCGGGGTGACGCTGACCCGGCTGATCACGGTGGCCGCCAGCAGGCCGGCCACGGCCGCGGACCAGCCCGCGATGACCAGCGGCGGGCGCCGGGCCGGAAGCACCGCGGCGGCCAGGGCGAGCCCGAGGCCGAGCGTG
>DASWUW010001132.1:0-2449 GCA_036406335.1 Trebonia sp. | reverse complement strand
GCCCCGCTCGGCGCCCGGCACCACTCGCACAGCCACGGCGATCACACCCACACGCACGGGTAAAGGCCCGGATACCAACCCGGGCGGCCGCTACCGCGGCCCGGCCCCGTCCTCGTGCGCCATCCAGTGCACGAAGCGGTGCAGCGGGTACATGGCATCGTGCGGGTTGCCGATGGTGCTCGGCCCGGCCTCGCCCAGCCGGACGATGCGCTGGGGGCCGCCCGGGTACTCAGCTACTTGCGGGTAACCGTGCTTCGCCGCGTTCGCCTGCTGGATCATGCTCGCCGCTCCGTTCGCGGGCACCGGCCGGCGCCGCGAGCTGGCGATCCTGGCCGTCGGCGCCGCGCTCGGGCTGGGCGCGCTCAACGAGATGGTCGAGTTCATCGCCACCCTGGCGCACCACGGGGCCCACGCCGGCGGCTACTGGAACACCGGCTGGGACCTGGTCTGCAACTCGGTCGGGGCGATCGCCGCCGGGCTGGTCATCGGCAAGTCCCGGGCCAGTGCGGCATGAGCGGGCGGTCGCACGTCCGGCTGGGCTGCACGGCGGCCAGCGCCGCGGTGCTAGCCTTGGCCGTCATTGTCCTCGGTGCCCTGACGCCGGGATACGACCAGGCTTCAGACGCGGTGAGCCGCCTCGCCTCCCCGGGCGAGCCCGGGGCGCTGGGCGCGCGGGCCTCCTTCGTCGCCTACGGGCTGCTCGTGCTGGCCGGGGCCGGCGCCGTGCGGCATTACGTCCGGCGGTTCGAGCGCACGCTGACCTGCTGCCTGACGCTCTACGGCATCGCCTCCGTCGTGGGCGGCATCGCCCCGAAGGACCAGCCCGGCGCGCCGCACACCGCCGTCAGCGAGCTGCACGTGGTGGCCTGTGTCCTGGCCGGCGCGCTCGCCGTCGGTGCCATGATCCTGGTAGCCAGGGGCGGCCCGACCCAGGCGGCCCGGCGTGCCGCCGCGGCGACGGCACTGCTCACCACCATGGCCGCGATCGCGTTCAAGTACACCTGAGGCACCCACGTCTACGGAATCAGCGAGCGGGCCGTCCTGGGCCTGGGCATGGGCTGGATCTCCGCCCTGGCCGCCAGCGCCCTCGCAACGGCCCCGGATCGGCGGCAGCGACGTTTCCGCAGAAACGTCCGAGGTGGTGCTGCCGTCTCATGGCACAGTCAGATAGCCGTTCGCCGGTGCCCGGGTGTCAAGAAAGCGATCCTGGTTACGACCACACCGTGAACACTGCTGAACTTAGCTTCGACCAGAGAGGCCTGCCCGTCATGTCACTTGTCCGCGTGCACAACTTTTCCGTCTCGCTCGACGGCTTCGGCGCCGGCGCCGGCCAGAACCTGGAGGCACCCTTCGGGCATGCCGGCCAGCGGCTGGTGCAGTGGTTCGCGGGCACCCGCTCGTTTCACGTCATGACCGGCCAGGAAGGCGGGAGCACCGGGATCGACGACGCCTTCGCGAGCAACTGGGGGCCGGGCATCGGCGCGGAGATCATGGGGCGCAACAAGTTCGGCCCGCAGCGCGGGCCGTGGACCGACGAGGAGTGGAAAGGCTGGTGGGGCGAGGAGCCGCCGTTCCGTACCCCCGTCTTCGTGCTCACCCACCACGTCCGGCCCGCGATCGAGCTGAAAGGCGGGACCACCTTCCACTTCATCGACGCCAGCCCGGCGCAGGCGCTCGCGGCGGCCAGGGAGGCCGCGGGCGGCCTCGACGTCCGCATCGGCGGCGGCCCGGACACCGTCCGCCAGTTCCTCGCCGCCGGCCTGATCGACCACCTGCACGTCGCGCTCGTGCCGGTCATCCTCGGCCGGGGCGAGTCCCTCTGGGACGGCCTGGAGGGCCTGGAGGAAAGCTTCGACACCGAGTCGGTGAGCTCCCCCAGCGGCGTCACCCACGTCACCTTCACCCGTCGCCAGCCGCGTTAATCCGGGGTTTCGGTCCAGAGGTGCGGGCTAGCGCTTCTTCCGGGCCGGGGCGGTCTCGGCCGCCAGCAGAAGCCACTTGACCATGAACTCGTCGTCCGCTGTGTCCGCCTCCGAGAAGGTGACGTAGCTCTTGCTTTCCGGCTCCTCGGGGGAATGGCGCATCCGGGCCGCTCCTGGCCGGGTGAGCGCCCGCTCCTGGTCGGCGGGGAGCAGCTTGACTCCCAGACCGCCAGTCGAGATCGACACGAACGTGCGCCCGCCGGCATAGCCGATGAAACCGCCCATCATCGGGCGGCTGGTCACCTCGACGGGGAGCTCCCGGGCGAGCTGCGCCAGGCGGTCCCTGAGCACCTTCGGGTCGTGGGCGGTCATCGGAAATCCTTTCCTCGAAGAACACCATGGCCAGCGCCCGGTCGCTGACGCCGGTGCTCTCGATCAGGTTATCCATGGCTAGTGCGGCCGGCAGGAGCCCGGCCGGGCCCTGTTTTCTAGCGGTGGTCGCTGCCGGACTCGGCGAGACCAGGCAA
>DASWUW010001131.1:0-8550 GCA_036406335.1 Trebonia sp. | reverse complement strand
GACGGCCAGTGCCGCCGCGGCCGTGCGGGCGGCTATGTCGAGAGTGGCGGCGGTGAGGCCGTCCAGCCCGTGCGGGTGTGATGCGCCCCGTCGCCGACCTGGTCCACCACCCCGGCGTAATCCGTGCCGAACCCGCACGGCAGGCTCAGGCCGGACCCGGAGCCCGCCTGGTCGTCGGCCGTCATGACCCAGTCCATGACGCTCAGGCCGGTGCCGAACGCGACCATCGAGGAGATCGTTGACACGATCTTCCTTCCGCTGGTCAACGGCGGGCACCGGGGAACCGGCTAGCCGCCGTTGCTGCCGTCGCGCAGCGAACTGATCATGCTCCGCAGGATCCGGAACGCGCCTGACTGCTCGGTCTCGGTCAGGCTGGCGAGCATCCTGACCTCGACGGACCGGACCGCTGCGGTCGCCTTCTTCAGGCTCTGCCGTCCGCGGGGGGTGAGCCGGGTGGGAAGAACCTTCCCGACGGGTGCCTGCTCGGGCCTGGTCACGTAGCCGTCTCGTTCCAGGGTCTGGAGCAGCACGTTCATCGACTGCCGGGTCACGAACGCGCCCCGCGCGAGCTCGGAGTTCGACAAGCCGGGCCGCTGGGCCAGCAGCTCGAGGCAGGAGTAGTGCGTCACGCTCATCCCGAGCGGCCGCAGCACCTCTTCCATGGCTACGCGCAGCGCGCTCGACGCCTCTTTCAGCAGGTAGCCCAGTGACGTCTCCAGGTCGACGCCGGCCCCGTTTTGACTCATGTCAGCATTCTGACATAGATTGGCCTGTGTCAGAAAACTGACACAAAGAGAAGGAGCATCATCATGCCCGCCACCGGCCCCGACTTCATCTCGCTGCAAGCGCGCGACCTCGACGCTTCGCAGGCGTTCTACGAGCAGTACCTCGGCCTCGTCCGCTCGCAGGCCGGACCTCCGCACGCCGTCGTCTTCGAGACCAAGCCGATCGCGTTCGCACTCCGCGACGTCGTTCCCGGTACCGCTCTCGCGTCCGCGGCCCAGCCCGGCATCGGTGCCGCGATCTGGCTCCACGCCACCGACGTCCAGGCCATCCACGACGCTCTCGCCGCCGACGGTCACACCATCGTCTCCGCCCCGGTCGACGGCCCCTTCGGCCGGACCTTCACCTTCGCCGACCCCGACGGCTACCAGGTCACTCTGCACGACCGCGCCTGACCGGCCAGCCGCCAGCGGACGATCGCCGTTCCCGGAGGCCGCGGTTGCGCCCCGGGGCCCGGCTAGGTCAGCCGCCTGCCGCCGCCTGCTGGTAGAGGGCGGTCACCGCCGGGCCGAAGGCCGAGGTGTACGAGACCTCGGGGGTGTTGCCGCCCTGCTGGTAGCCGCCGATCAGGCCGATGAGCGTGCCCTGGCCGGTGGCGGGCGATACGTCGGTGAGGAACGGGCTGCCGCTGGTCCCGTCGGTGTAGCCGCCGCAGTCGAATTCCAGTTGCGTCGGGCTGAAGCTCTTGGTCCAGTTGGCGCACGAGACCGGCTGGTCGGCGGTGTTGGGGTAGCCGATTACCTGGACTAGCGCCGGCTGCTGGCGGCCGGTGACCAGCCGTTCGGCGCCGGTGACGTTCTCGACGGGCACGCGGCCGGGCGCGTCGGCCAGCCGCAGGAAGGCCACGTCGTCATCCGGGTCCTGGGACGCCTGCCAGGCCGGGCTGGTGTAGACGGCGGTGACCGGCCAGGCGCCGTACGGCTGCTTCCCGCGGAAGTAGCCGGGTACGAAGACGACCTGCCCCGGCACTCCGGTCACGCAGTGCGCGGCGGTGACGGCCAGGTCGCCGCGGGCACTGTGCACGACACTGGCCGTGCAGAAGTGCTTGCCGAGCACGCCGCCGCTTACCGTGAACAGCGCGCCCACCGCGGCCACGCCGCTGAAGGCCTGGGCGGTGCCCGAGGTCGTGGCCGGCTCGCGCAGCGACGGGGCGCCGGCCCGGTGGGCCAGCGCCGCGGCGCCGACCTTCGCCGGAATGAACAGCAGGGCGCCGCAGGCGACGGCGGCGGCGAGGACGACGAGGATGCGAGCCCGGCGTCTCATGCTCCGGGCGCGGCGCGCCATCCTTCTCATCCGACCACCCCTTCACACCCCCCGGTGCCGGGCGCTGTTCGTCCCGCTCCGGTTCCTAAAGGTAAAAGGCAGCCAGCACGGTCTTGTTGCCTGATTCGTTGCCTTGTCGAAACTATATCGTGACTATTCGGCCGATGACAGCCTGGGCCGGGTTTCCGCCGGCCCGCGGCTACCGGAGTCAGCCGGCTCCCGTTCGGCTTACACCTTCCCCGGCTGCGGGTATCCGGGCTTGTGGCAGGGCAGCACGGCGATGCCGGGGGCCCCGGGGGGCGCGCAGGCGCCGCGGCGGTGCGGCCTTGCCGGAGGGACAGGCAGCGTAGTCACCAGGCCGTAGGAGCCGCTGCTGCGCACGGGGAACAGGACCCGCAGGTCGGGCGGGGCTAGCTGCTGCCAGAGCCAGCTCAGGGCGGAGGGCAGGGCCGCCGACCAGGCGTTGGCGGTATCGCCCGCGTTGAGCTTGACGAAGGGGACCTGCTGCACCCGGTTCAGCGCGGCCGCGAACGCCTTCGAGGGCGGGTAGTCGGCCTTGTCGTGGCTGCCGGCGGCCACCCAGAAGGCGGGGAAGGGGCCACCGCCTGGCTGGAGTCTCGCCGCCAGGTAGAGCGGGCTGTTGGCGGCTTCCAGGGACGGGTCCCGGCTCAGGGCGGCTCCGGCGGGTCCGTCGGCCGCCCGGAAGTAGCCGTTCAGCACGGCGGCGGCACCGAAGGAGGCCGGGTGGCGCAGGGCGAGGTTGGCCGCGCAGTACCCGCCGGAGGAGTAGCCCGCGGCGCCCCACTGGTAAGGGTCGCGGCTGACCCGGTAACGGGCCAGCACGTCGGCCCGCACGTCCTGCAGGAGGTAGGTCTCGTCGCTGACGCCGCGCCCGTTGACGCAGTCCTGGTAGTCGCGGCCGCCCCCGTTGATGGCCGGCATCACCAGGACCATGGGGCCGATCAGGTGCCTGGCCAGCAGTGCGTCGGCGACCTGGCTGATGTGCAGCACCGTGTCCCAGGCGAGCGGCGAGCCGGGGCTGCCGTGGAACAGTTCGACCACGGGGAACCGCAGCCCCGCGTAACGCGCCTGGTTGTACTGCGGCGGCAGGTAAACCAGCCCGCGCCGGCTGTAGCGGCTGAGCTGGCCGGGCAGCATGGTCCAGCCGATGTGGCCCGACCCGAGCGCGGGCGTCTTGGTGGCCGAGATGACACCGAGGTCGCCGGTACCGCCGTGGAAGTCGGCCCAGAGGGCGCTCCAGGTCATGTAGTAGCCGTAGTAGTAGTTGACCGCGGCGACGCCGCCGGCCATCGCCACCATGATCGTCGCGGTGCCGCAGGCGATCCTGACCGCCAGCGGATGCAGCCGGACGACGGCCACCAGCAGGGCGACGCTCGCGGCGATCAGCAGCGCGGTCAGCAGCAGCGAGTCAGGTCCTAGCACGCTCAAGTTTCCCGGCCACGGTTCCACGTTATGAAACAAAGCACGGTCAGGGTCGCGCGTGAACTAGATCTGAACTCCATCCGGTGGCGGATCAGGCTGGGGGAGCGGAACGGTCTTCTCCCAGCGCTGCCTGCGCTCGTCGTCGGTCTGTTCCCACCACGGGTCCCCCCGTTCGCCCAGCGCCACCTTGGCCGCCTGCACGCCGTCGCGGGCCGGGCGCTCGTCGGCGGTGCCCCGCACGGCTTTGACCTGCCGCCGCCAGGCCATCAGCGCGGACCGGAGCTCAGCGGACCGCTGCGGCGGGATCATCGGGTCCGTCGCGCGCCAGCGCCGCCCGGCCACCACGATATACCGGCCGTCGTCGGTGTACTCGGTCACGCTGTGCCGCTTCTTTCATCTCGGTCAGGGAAGCGCTGCCGGCGGCCGCGCCGACGGTGTCGCTGCCCCTTCAGCCCGCGCTCCGGATCGTCGCCGCGAACCGCCGCCACGCGTCGGGGCCGAACGTAAGCACCGCGCCTGCCCGGTCGTTGGTGTCCCGCACGCTGACCGCGCGTTCGGTGCCCCCGACCTCAACGCAGTCACTGCCGTTGCCGCCGCTGAAGGAGGACTTGCGCCACGTCCTCAGGGAGCGATCTGTTCCTTCCATCGCTGTGCCGCTTCCTCAATCATGGTCCGGGAAGCGCCGCCGGTAAGCGCCTCCATCTGAAGCGCACGGAACACTACGTCGATCGTCTCCGCGACCTCCGCGGACTCCACGACCTGCCCGTCCAGTACGCCATCGAGGTACACGATAGCCGGGGGCTGGTCAGTCTCCGCAATCACAAAAGCCCCTAGAAGCCCGGCGTGCGGTGTAGCGGCGGGGGAGGGTCTTCCCGGAACAAGATCGCCTGACGCTCCATCCGTCCGTCCACCCGTTCCTTGGCGACCTCCGCAGTTGTCTCGGGATACGCCTCGGTGATCGCCTGTGCGTACGGCCGGGTCTGGAACAGCCCGGGAACTAGCGTGTGCTGAAAGGTCTTGATCAGCCGGGCGGCCACCTCATGCGGCTGGAACGGGCGGAAGCCGACGGAGAACGGGATGCCGCGCATCCGCCGCTCGTGCCGCTGGAACGTCCCCGGAGTCCCGAATACCTCGTCGGCTTTCGTCGCCTGAGCCGGGGTCGGGGCCCGGTAACCCGATTCGACGTTGGCGACCGTCGAGGTGCTGACGAGCATCTTCGCGGCGGCCTCTTCTTGCGTCCAACCGCGCTGGTTCCGCATCGCGATCAGTTCCTCGGCGAACATGCTCCGGTCATCGTCACCGCGCCCGCTGGGCATCTCACCCCTCCTCACGTTCCGCCGCTGATCCTCACGCTGGCCGCCAGGCCGGCAAACCCGTCCCAGCATCCTCAAAATGGCCTGTGACCTAATGCGAACGGTATGCCACGGAGCGCAGTGTTGTCATTGCGTCCCCGGGAAGCCGGGTTTTTGTTTCCCGGGGACGCCCTAACCCGCCGCACCTAAAGGATCAAGCGCCGTGAGAATAACCGTGGACGAAGCCGCGCTTACCTTCGAACGCGCCTACCCGGGAACAGCCGATCAGCCCGGCCGCATCCGGGCCGACCTGACCGATATCGCCGGAGAGTGCCCGGTCCGGGACGAGCTGGTGCTGCTGGCCTCCGAGCTGGCGGCCAACGCCATCCTGCACAGCAAGTCCGGTCGTCCGGGCCGGACCTTCACCGTCCGGGCCGTGCTTTACCCCGGTAACTACGCCTGGGTCGAGGTCATCGACCAGGGCGGCGCCTGGACAGCCGGCCGGCCCGGCAACGAGCACGGTCGCGGCCTGGCGATCGTGGCGACCATCGCGGGAGACGGAAACTGGGGCTTCGCGGGCGACAGCAGTTCCCGCATCGCCTGGTTCCGTCTCGACTGGCCCCGCCTGGGAACGTCAGGTAAAGAAGAGGCGGCCGGGACCGTCCACCAGGATCGCCTGGCGGCTCTCCTCGGCCGGGGCCCAGTCGGCCAGCAGGTTCAGGATCTCTCCGGTGTCGCGCTGGCCGTCGGGAAGGTGGGGCCAGTCCGAGCCCCAGAGGAGACGATCAGGGCGGGCGGCGACTAGCGCCCGGCCCCAGGGAGCTACCGAGCTGAGCGGCTTGTACTTCGCCACCCGGTACGCGCCGGACAGCTTGATCCAGCAGCTGCCCTGAAGCAGGATGGCGAGCAGGCGGCGCTCGAAGTCCGGGTCGTGCTCGGTCATATAACCCATGTGGTCGATGACGAAGGTGTCCTCGAGGTCGGCGAGAAACGGCAGCAGGTCCCGGACGACCGTCCCCGGCGTGTAGAACTGCAGGTGCCAGCCGCGGGGAGTGGCACGGGCGGCCATCCGGCGGACGTAGTCGATGATCTCGCCGGTCGGCCGCTGAGCGCGGGCGAACAGGTCGAGCCGGATGGCGCGGACGCCGATCTCGTGGAACGCGTCGAGTTCGGCGTCGCTGGTGTCGTCCTTAATGCGGACCACGCCCCCGCACCGTGGGCCCAGACGCTTGAGGGTACTTTCGAGCAGGCTGTTGTCGGTGCCGTAATAGGTGGGCTGGACGAGCACCATCCGCTCGATGCCCAGCGCCTCGGCCAGCGCGACATACTGATCGGCCGTGCCGTCGGGGAACGTGTAGAGCGGGTCGGGGACGTGCGGGTAGCCGGGCTCGAACACGTGGAAGTGAGCGTCGCAGGCGCCCGGCGGCATGACAAAGGACGGGGGCGTGCTGCTCTCGGCGGCCCGCATCGGCGTGCACCGGAGGATGTCGGTCATCGGAGAAACCTTTCTGCCCGGGCGACGGCGCCGGCGTAGAGCATGTCGGTATCGGTGCCGGTCAGCCGGAGCGGGCACACGCCCAGGGAGTCGAGTTCGCCGAGGCGGGCCGGGTCAGCGATGCCGCCGACCATCAGGAGCTTGCCGTGCCGCTGCGCGGCGTTCGCCAGCGCTTCGACTGCGCCGGTTACCCGGGGATCGCTGTAGTCCCCCGGCGCGCCGAGCTCAGCGGTGAAGTCGTTCGCGCCGAAGGCCAGCATGTCGACGCCGTCCACCGCCGCGATCTCGCCGGAGTTGGCGACACCGGCCGGGGTCTCGATGAGGATCTGCACCACCGTCGCGTCATCGAGCGCCGGGTTCAGGATGGCGGCGGGAGTCGGCCGCATCCCGAACTGCGGCACCGTGGCGAGCTGCGACCGCTGCCCGCGCGGGGCGAACCGGCAGGCCCTGGCGATGGTCGCCGCCTCGGCCGCCGTCTCCACGCGCGGGGCGATGATGCCCCGCGCGCCGCCGTCGAGCAGGCGGCCGAGGGCACCGTACTCGCGTTCCGGGACGCGGACGAAGGGGAACAGGCCGAGGTCTCCCGCTGTCGTGCACAAAGCCGCCGCCACTTCCAGCGGCATCGTCGAATGTTCAAGATCCACCATGACCGCGTGGTGGCCGGTGGACTTGGCGATCCGCACCACGTCCGCGGTCCGGCTGCTGCGAATGGCGAGCATCAGCACCGGGTCGCTACCGCGCAGCCGATCGAGGAACTCGTTCACTAGGCGACCCTCCCTCGTCTGTCCCGGCGCCGCTGGGCTCGACGGAGCGGGCGTCGCCGAAAAACAAGTCCATGAGGCGCGGGTGGGCGGCGATCTCGGCCGCCGTTCCGCTGAGCGCGACGGTCCCTGCGGCTAGCACGGTGGCGTGCGTCGCGAGGGAGAGCCCGAACCGGACGTTCTGCTCGACCATCAGGATCGTGGTGCCCGCGGCGGTCATGGCGCGGATGCTGTCGCCGATGATGGCCAGGCTAGGCGGGTCAAGGCCGAGCGTAGGCTCGTCGAGCAGCACGACCGCGGGCTCGATCATGAGGGCGCGGGCAAACTCGACCATCCGCCGCTGCCCGCCGGAAAGCGTGCCCGCCAGCACGCCGGGGCGCGTCCCGAGGATCGGGAAAGTCGCGGCCAGTGCGTCGTAACGGCTCTCGATGTGCTTGCGTCGGCTCCTGATTACGTAGCCGCCCATCAGGACGTTCTGCCGGATGGTCAGCCTGGTGAACAGGCCGTTCCGCTGCGGGACCTGGGCAACGCCCGCGCGCAGGATCGCCGCCGGGTCTCGTCCGGTCAGGTCGGTGCCGTCGATGGTCACCGATCCGGCCTTGGGCCGCAGGACGCCGCTGACCACTTTCAGCACGGTGGACTTGCCCGCCCCGTTTGGCCCGACGATGCAGGTGATGCCGCCACGCTCGACGGACAGGTTGACGCCGCGCAGGATGTCGAGGCCGCCGTAGCCGGCGACCAGACCGCTGATTTCGATCATGACGCGGTCTCCATGTGGCCGTCCGCCGTCGGCTGCCTCACGGTGGCGAGAGCTACCTGATCGCCGAGGTAGGCGTCCACCACTGCCTGGTTCGTGCTGACCTCGGCCACCGTGCCGCTGGCGATGACCTTGCCATTGGCCATGACGTAGACCCGGTCGGACAGGCTGGCCAGGAACGCGACGTCGTGCTCGACGAGGAGGACACCGACTCCTTCCGCGCGCAGCCGGCGGATGATGCCGGCGAGCCGCTGCGACAGGGCGGGACTGATGCCCGCCGCGGGCTCGTCGAGCAGCACGAGCGCCGGGTCGAGCCAGAGCACCTGGGCCAGCTCGATGAGCTTGCGCTGTCCGTAGCTGAGCGTGACCGGGCTGACCTCAGCGTATGGTGCCAGCCCCAGATCGGCGAGGATCGTCACGGCTCGCGCGCGCTCGGCGGCGGTGATCCTGGGCAGCAGGAGTCTGGGCAGGGACAGTTTCCGCTCGGCGAGGACTACGTTTTCCAGCACGGTCAGGCTGGAAAACAACCGGGGCAACTGGTAAGTACGGGCCACGCCGGCCCGCGCGCGGGCCTGGCGGCTGCTGCGCTCGACCCGGCGCCCGGCCAGTATGACCTGGCCGGACGACGCGCGCACGGTGCCGTCGATGAGGTTGAACAGGGTGGTCTTGCCTGAGCCGTTCGGGCCGAGCAGGCCGGTGACACTGGCCGGGGCGAGCTCGAGGTCGACGTCGTCGACCGCCCGGAGGCCGCCGAAC
>DASWUW010001130.1:0-4729 GCA_036406335.1 Trebonia sp. | reverse complement strand
CGGCGGCCAGCAGGCGCAGCGCCTGCGTCGGGTCCGGTGCGGCGTTCAGGGCGGACAGCAGCCGGACGACGAGCCGGGAGGTCAGCTGCCGGTCGGCCGGCTCCCCCGGTTCGCCGGGCTGGCCCAGGCCCAGGGTGCCCGCGTGCGCGTCGAGCTCGGCGGCCAGGGACTCGGCGCCCGCGAGCAGCGCGGCGGCCTGGCGGCGGACGGCCTGCGCGACCGCGTGCACCGAGCGCGCGGTGCGGACCGGTTCCCGCCTCACGCCGAAGATACCGGCGGCCCGCACCGAGGCCAGCTCGAACTCCTCGCCGGTCGGCAGGTCCTGCCCGCGCAGGCTCATGTCGTCGGCCTGCCGGTCCAGGGGGGGGATCTCGACCAGCTGCCCGGCGCGCAGCCAGGCCTTGTCTTCCTGGACGGCGTAGCTGGCGACGATCAGGCGCTGCACTTCGGCGGGCAGGCCGCGCAGCGTGTCATCGATCCAGTCGCGGACCTGGCGGACGGTTACCTGGTCCCGGCCCGCCGTCTTCCGGTTGATCAGGTCGGGCCATTCGTGCAGCAGGACAAACGCGGCCTCGTGCATCACGCCGAGCTTGAGCGGGTTGGCGATCTTCTTCAGCGTGGCGATGTCAGCCCGCGGCACCTCGTAACGGCCGACCTTGTCCTGGGCGGCGTACTCGACCGCGCTCAGTACGGTCTGCAGTTCGGTGAGCTTGAGCTCGCGCCCGGTTCCGTTCAGATCGAAGTCGGGATGAGCGGGGAAGCGGTGGGACAGCAGCTGACCGCAGAAGCCCTCGAACGCCCCGCGCATCCCCTGGCCGGCCTGGATGCGCGGCTCGAGGCCGCGGGCTAGCGTCAGTACCTGTTCGTGGGCGCGGGTTCCCAGGTCGGCGTCGTCCGGGCTGGCCACCCCGTACGCGCGGCGCAGCGCCTCGCGCAGCCGGCTGGTAAGCGCGCTGCGCCGGCTTTCCAGCTGGGTGCGGGCGTGATGCCGGTCCTCGGCGGTCCACAGCTGGGTAACTTCGACCAGCCGGTCGCGCTCGAGCAGGTAGTTGATGACGATGAGGGTGGACAGGTCCGCCTTGCGGTCCTCGGACAGGAAGTGCGGCACCCAGACCAGCGTGTCGCTGCCGTCCGGCTTGGCCTGCAGCTCGTGCACCCGGTTCACGTCTTCGGCCGGGCCGAAGTTGCCGGTATCGAAGGGGTAGTCGACGACCACCCTGATCGTGCCGGGGTCGGCCTGGAACCGGGGAGACGGCATCCGCTCTTCGTCGCGCACGTTGTCCATCAGCACGTCGACGACGCGGGCGGTGCCACGCCAGACGACCTTGGCCCGGGTCTCGAAGGTGCCGTCGTCGGTGAGCTTGAGCTCCGCCCAGACCAGGTCCCGGACCAGCTTGCGGCGGGTGGCATCATCGTCGGCGTGCCGGCTGTCGCGGATCAGGCCCTCGGTGTCGACGCCGATCAGCGCCAGGTCGACCCGCGGGTCGTCGTCGCTGCCGGACAGCCTGATCTCACCGAACTGCCCGGACAGCTGGCGCAGTGTCCGGGTGACCTGGGCCCGTTCCTGGTTGGGGATCATGGACACGATCGAGCCGTGGTTCAGCGCGGCCAGCCGGGTGGCGGTCAGTCCGCTGAGCGCGGGCACGTTCGGCACCAGGGCCGCGAGCAGCAGCGTCTTGACGACGAGGTCGTCGGCGCGGAACGGGTGCCGGGGGCTCAGCGCCGCTGCCCGGTCTTCGGTGAGGTCGTGCTTCATGAGCAGGTAGGGCCGCACGCGCTGGGTGTAGAACCGCTTGACCTGCTCGAACTCGTCGCGCAGCTTGTCGGTGAAAGGACGGTCGGCGCCGGCCGCCAGTACGTCGAAGATCGCGCCGAGCGGCATGAGCTGGCCGACGGGCAGCGTGTCCCGGTAGTCGACGAGCAGCTGCTGCATGAGCTTGAGCGCGGTCCGCTCACGCTGCAGGGCGCCGGAGATGTCCACCATCGCGTGGGTGAACGCCGGGCTGAACGGATAGGTGAGGCGGAACGCCTCCCTGGTCGCCGCGGCGGTGCCCGCGACCGCCTCGCCGTGCGTGTCGAGCAGGATCTCCCAGGCCTGGGCAGACAGGTGGGTGCCGCTGAACGCGGCGTCAAGCCGCTGGCGGGCGGACGGGTCCTTCGGCCGGAGCAGGCGCTCGTGGACGATGGCGGGCAGGTTGCGGTCGTCGAGGCGGATCGAGTCGAACCGGCCGTCCCAGTACTTGAGGGTGTCGAACAGCGTGGTGGTCTCCACCCCCGCCGCGTCCTTGCGCACCAGGTCGCGCAGGTCCCGCTGCCGGGGGACGAAGCTGATGATCGGGGCGGGCCGGTGGTGCTCAGCCGACTCGACTAGCTTGGAGACCTTCTGCGCCTCGGCGCTGATCTTGCGGTGGTCGCCGATGTAGCCGGCCAGCCAGAGCACGAGCTCGTCCAGGAGCAGGACGATCGCGTCGTAGCCGAGCACGTCGCGCGCGTGCTTGCTGATCTCCGACAGGCCCTCGTCGAGCGGGATATAGGACTCCTGGTCGGCACGCACGGCCCGCGCGTAGCGCCGGAAGGGACCCGCGAGCAGGTCGCCGATGAGGCGCCGCCGTTCGGCGCCGCCGGGCGGGTCGGCGAAGGCCCGGTCGAGCGAGACGGCGTCCCAGGCGATGCCCCACTCGTCGTCGGCCTCGGGGAGCTGGCTGATGAACCCGTCGTCTCCCTGCCGGGCGCGCTGCTCGGCTGCGTCCGCGAGCAGCGCGTCGTCGCGGTAGACGGCGGGCAGCGGCTTGCCCGGGTGCTCCGCCATGACGTGGGCCACGTAGCCGCCCAGGATCGCCGCGTCCAGCGACTGGCTGTCCGGCAGGTGATAGGGCACCAGGAGGAACCGGCGGCCCGCCAGCCAGGAGTCGTGCCGGCCGACAACGTCGGCCAGGCCCTTCTTGCCGCGCGCGTCCGGGTCCTTGTCCAGGATTGCGTACAGCACGGCCATGAAGTGGCTCTTGCCGGAACCGAACGAGCCGTCCAGGTAGGCGGCGCGGGACGCACCGGTCTCCAGGGCCGACTTGATCAGGCCGAGCGCCCGGTCGAAGTTCTGCGCCAGCGGCTCGGTGACGACATAGTCGGCGACCGTGGACTTCTCGCCCACGCCCTTGGCCAGGGAAAGCACGAAGTCGCCGGCGTGCACCTCGTCGGGGATGGCGATGAGGTCGCGCAGCAGCACCTGGTCGGTCACTGTCGCCCCTTCTTGTGCCGCTGTAGTCGCAGAGCCATTAACAGGCCATCTTAGGACTTCGCCCGGGCTCAATCGTGCCTCCGGCTACGAACCGTGGCCGAAGAGTCGGGGTCGCGTGACCGGGCCGAAAATGTCACGGTTATCTGGCCAGCGAGTTGTGCACAGGAACGCGTTCGCTTTGGTTTACGTTCTAGCCCGCTGACCGGGAGTCTCGCGCCAGGATTTCCACAGGCAGTGAGTCTGCCAGGCGCTGGCTTCCACAGGCGGGACGGAGTTGCTCCCCTAGCGATCCACAGGGACCGGCCAGTACGTTCCTCGCTGTGCCGGACGAGGGTAACCGTTCGCTTGTTGCTGCGGCGCATCCAGGCGGCTCGCGTGTCTGCCCGGCAGTCCCGAGCGGTATGCGGTAAGGAGGAGCATGGACATCCGGTCTGGTCAGAAGCTCGCGTGGGAGAACAAGGTCGCGAAGGGGTTCAACACAACCAACGTGCCGCTGGAGTTCTGCCTCCTGCAAGGTGAGGTAGCAGAGGCATTCGATGCCTGGCGCAAGGAGAGCGACAATCTCGGAGAAGAGCTTGCCGACGTGGCCCTGTTCCTTTTCGGGCTGGCCGAGATGACCGGCCGGGACCTGCAGGCCGAGGTGGAAGCCAAGCTCGAGCGGAACGCAGCGCGCGTCTACGGCCGCCTGCCGAACGGGACGCTGGTCAAGGCCGCGGGCGAGGACAAAATCGGGCCCGGCCGTTAGCAACGGCGCCGCCGCTTTGGTCCGGACTACCCGCCCTACTCCGCCAGGTCGGCCACGACAACCGGTGCGGCGTCGGCCAGCAGGGCGAATGCCGTCCGGTAGGCGGCGACAACGGCGTTCACGGTGTCCACCCCGGGAGCGGCGCCGTCTCGATGCCTGAGCCGGGCGATGATGGCGTCCGGGGAACCGGTGAGGTGGACCAGGACACCGCCCCGGTCGCCGACCGCGGCGGCGAGGCTCAAGGCGTCCGCGCGGCTGAGGCGGGAGCGGCCGTGGAAAAGGGGTCCGTACACCAGTTCGCTGATGAAGCTGCGGTCGAGGACGACCGGTCCGGGCACTGCCAGAATCCGCCGGTACCGGCGGACAAGGTCGATGCCGTCGGGAGTGCGGCCGGAATGGATGACCCGGTATCCGTACTGGGCCCGCATGTCCTGCGCAAGGGTTGTCTTGCCGGTCCCGTCACAGCCGTCCAGGACGACGATCTCGCGGGCGGCGAGTACGCCGGTCAGGCCCGGGGCCACGGCAGGCTGTCCAGGACCGCGGCGAGCTGGGCCGTGCCCGCGAAGCGGGCGGTGACTGCGTACTGGATCATCAGGTTGCGCCAGTTGGGCTCGCGCCCGTCCGCGAGGGTCTGCCCGGTTCCGGGATGAACCGCCAGCACGGGGCGCCCGGCAGCCTTGCGGGCGCCGATGATCAGGGCGGCCCCGGGCGGAGTTTCCGGGCCGCGAGCATCGACCACGGCCAGGCCG
>DASWUW010001129.1:0-4667 GCA_036406335.1 Trebonia sp. | reverse complement strand
GCTGGGCGTCGAAGGAATCGCCCGCGGTGTGCAGCATGGTCGTCATCCACCAGGAGAAGTGCTCGCAGCGCCAGACCCGCCGCAGCGCGGTGTCGGAGTAGGCGTCGGCCAGCGCGGGGTCGTTCTTGCGGACCAGCGTTTCCAGCGCCGGGGCGAGCAGCGCCACGTCGGCGACGGCCAGGTTGAGCCCCTTGGCTCCGGTCGGCGGGACGGTGTGGGCCGCGTCGCCCGCCAGGAACAGCCGCCCGTAGCGCATCGGCGACTGCACGAACGACCGCATCGGCAGCACGCTCTTGTCGGTGATCGGGCCCGGCGCCAGCTCCCAGCCGTTCTGCCCGTGCCCGAGCCGGGTCGCGAGCGCGGTCCAGATGCGGTCGTCGGACCAGCCGGCGACGTCGGTCCCGTTCGGGACCTGCAGGTAGAGGCGGCTGACGGCGGCCGAGCGCATCGAGTGCAGGGCGAACCCGTCCGGGTGCCAGGCGTAGATCAGCTCGTCCGTGGACGGCGCCACGTCGGCCAGGATGCCGAGCCAGGAGTACGGGTAGACCCGCTCCCAGGTCTCATGCTGGCCCGCGGGCACCGCCGCCCGGCTCGGCCCGAACGACCCGTCGCAGCCCGCGACGGCCACCGCCTCGACCCGCTGCGCGGTCCCGCCGGCGTCGGTGAACGTCACGTACGGGCGGTCGGTGTCCAGGTCGTGCAGCGCCGCGTCGGCCGCGCCGTAGTACACCGTCCGCCTGTCCGCCTCGCTCGCGGCGACCAGGTCCGCCTGCACCTGGGTCTGCCCGTAGACCCAGACGCTGCGCCCCACCAGGTCGACGAAGTCGAGGTGGTGGCGTTCGTGCGGCCACTGCAGGTAGATGCCGCGGTGCTCGTCGCCGTGCTCCTCGATGCCCGCGCCGAGGCCCGCCGAGCGCAGCAGTTCGACGCTGGAGCTTTCCAGGATCCCGGCCCGGATCCGGGCGGCCACGTACTCCTGGGTACGGGCCTCGACTACGACAGACTCGATCCCGTTCTGGGCCAGCAGGTGGGCGAGCAGCAGGCCGGCCGGGCCGGCTCCGATAATGGCGACGTCTGTCCGCATGAATCTCTTTATAGAGCACCGCTACCTCGCCCGCACCACCCCGCCCCGCCACCGCGCCGCCCTGCCACCACCCCGCCCCGCCACCCTGCCACCACCCCGCCGCTGGGTCGGCGCGGCGGGTCACCCTTCTTCGGTCGCGTCCTGGTCCAGACTCGGGCTCTGCGCGAAGTAGTAGCCGGCGGGCGCGTCCAGGTCGGCGATGAGGCCGGGTTCGACGGGCTGCCAGCCGAACCGCTGCCGGGTGATCGCGCTGGAGGCCGGGACGTCGATCGCGGCGAAGCCGGCCAGCGTGCCGAATTGGTCCCGGGCGTCCTCGGCGGCGATCGACTTGGCCGGTACCCGCAGGTGGCGCCCGATGGTCTCGGCGATCTCCCGGAACGGCACGCCTTCGTCCGCGACCGCGTTGAGCAGCGTCCCGGCCGGGGCCTGCTCCAGCGCCAGCCGGAACAGCCGGGCGGCGTCCACCCGGTGCACGGCCGGCCACACGTTGGCGCCGTCGCCGATGTAGGCCGAGACCCCGGTCTTGCGGGCGACGCCGATGAAGATGGGAACGAACCAGTAGTCACCCTCACCGTGCACCGACGGGGGCAGCCGGACCACCGAGGCGCGCACGCCGCGCTCCGCGGCGGCCAGCGCGGACGGCTCCGACAGCCGCGGATGGGCCGGGTTCTCCGGCGACCTGACCTCTTCGGTCGAGATGCCGCCCGCCGGAGCCGGCGGCAGCCCGGAGGCGACCACCAGGGGCTTGCCCGTCCCGGCCAGGGCGTCGCCCAGGGCGGCGATAACCCGCCCGTCCAGCGCGGCGGCGGCGGCCGGGTTGCCGGTGGGGGAGAAGTCGTGCACATAGCCGGCGTGGATCACGCCGTCGGCTTCGGCGGCCGTTACCCGCAGCCCGTCGGTGTCCTCCAGGGACCCCATGAACACCTCGGCCCCGGCCGCCGTCACCCGCTCGGCGCTGCTGTCGGAACGGGCCAGCCCGGTCACCTGGTGCCCGGCCCCGAGCAGTTCCCGTACGACGACGGATCCGATCCAGCCAGTCGCACCAGTCACGAACACGCGCATGATCAAGCCTTTCCCGATTGTTCAGAGCCCGGCCGCGACCGGCACTCAGACGAGCACCGGGCCGGTATCCCTACAGTGCCCGCGACCGCGGGCGAAGTCCAAGACCCGTTTCGCACCACGCGATACGGACCAGGCATCAGCGCAGTTCACGAGGTCTCCCAGCCGACGCGACGCCCGGTTTCCGGGTTATCCTGAAACGGTGCCGTCATCTCCGCTCCCTGACCCGCCCGACAGCCCGGCCGACCTGGACCTGCGCCTGGTCCGCTACTTCACCGTGGTCGCCGCCCACCGTCACTTCGGGCGGGCCGCCGCCGAGCTGCTCGTCGCCCAGCCGTCGCTGAGCCGGCAGATCCGCCGCCTGGAGCAGCAGCTCAGCGCGCGCCTGTTCGACCGCACCCCGCAGGGCACCCGGCTCACCGAGGCCGGCGAGGTGTTCCTGCCCCAGGCCCGTTCGCTGCTGCGCGCGGCGGCCCAGGCCGCCGCGGCGGCGCGGGCCGCCGCCCAGCCGAGCCGGATCACGATCGGCTACACGCCGGGCATCATCGTCACCCCGGCCGTCCGGCAGCTGCGCCGCCAGTATCCCGACGCCGACGTGCTGAGCCTGCACCTGGAGTGGAACGAGCCGCGGGCGGCCCTGCTCGGCCACCGCGTGGACGCGGTCGTCACCCGGCTGCCGCTGACCACCGACGGCCTGCACGTCACGATCCTCTACGACGAGCCGCGGTTGCTGCTGGTTTCGCTCGACCACCGGCTGGCGGGCAAGGAGTCGGTCACCCTGGACGACATCGCCGGCGAGCCGATCCCGCGGATGGCCGACCCGGCCTGGAACGCCTACTGGCGCATCGACCCGCGCCCGGACGGCAGCCCGGCCCCGGACGGCCCGTTCGTCACCGCACTGGAGGACAAGAACGAGCTCATCGCCGCCGGGCAGGCGGTCGCCATCGTCCCGGCCGGCGTGTACAACGGCCAGGTCCGCCCCGACCTCACCACCATCCCGCTGCACGACGTGCCGCCCGGCCACGTGATCCTCGCCACCCGGACTGGCGACCGGAGCCGCCTGGTCGCCGCGTTCCGCAAGTCAGCGCAGGACTGGCTGACCGGGCCGCCCGCCCGGAAAGAGACGTGACCGATTCCCTAGCACAGCGATAGCCTTACCCGTATGACCACGCCGCAGCACCGGGCTGACCTGTTCATCGATCCCGTCGACGACCCCCGCGAGGGCGGGCCGAGGCTGGGAGGCGAGCGGGCGACCCTGACCGAGTTTCTCCGCGGCCAGCGGCTCACGCTGGAGCTGAAGTGCCAGGGCCTGGACGCCGGGCAGCTGGCCCGGCGGTCGGCCGAGCCGTCCACGATGTCGCTGCTCGGGCTGATCAGGCACCTGGCCGAGGTCGAGCGGTCGTGGTTCAGGACCCGCTTCGCCGGCCGGGACGAGGGCCAGCGCTACCAGGGGCCCGACGACCCCGACGGCGACTTCAACGGCGCCGTCGGCGACCAGGCGGTGGTAGACGAAGCCTGGGCTGCCTGGCGCGAGGAGACCGCGTTCGCCGACGAGTTCATCGCCGACCACGACTTCGACATGGTCGGCCAGGACTCCGAGGGTGAGCCAGTCTCGCTGCGCGAGGTTATCGTGCACATGATCGAGGAGTACGCCCGGCACAACGGCCACGCGGACATCCTCCGCGAGCGCATCGACGGCCGGGTGGGGGAGTAAACCCGCCTGGCTAAGCCCGCGGGCGGCCCGCTCAGCGGGCGAACTTCGCGATCGCGTCCGGCGTGACCGGGGTAAAGAAGTTAACCAGGCTGCCGTCCGGGTCCCGGACCAGCAGCGACCGGTTGCCCCAGGGCATCGTGGTCGGCGGCTGGACGACGTCGGCGAAGGCCAGGTTGCGGTAGACGCCGTCCACGTCGTCCACCAGGAACTCGATGATGACGCTGCGGTTGCTGGCCGGCTGGGCCGCGCCCGGCGCGAACAGGTCGAGGGTGCGAGCGGCGCCGACGGCCAGGGTCGCGCCTTTGCTGCCGATCTCGGCGAAGTCCTCGGTGAACCAGGTCGCCTGGGACCCGGTGGCCTGCTCGTAGAAGCCGACGAGGCGCCTGATGTCGCCGGTGATAACGCGGACCGAGACGAATTCCACGGTGAGCTCCTTGGTCGGGAAACGGTGTCGCGTTCACGCTAGGACGAATACCGGACAGATCCAGTCCGGTATTCGCGTTAGATTTTCCCCGTGCCCCGTCCCGCCGCCCAGGTGCTCACCCTCCTCGAGCTGCTGCAGTCGGGCGGCGTGCGCACCGCGGCTGAGCTGGCCGGCCGGCTGGCCGTCGACGAGCGCTCCGTGCGGCGCTACGTAGACCACCTGATCGACCTGGACGTGCCGGTCGAGTCGGTCCGCGGCCGCTACGGCGGTTCCCGGCTCGCCCCCGGATACCGCCTGCCGCCGCTCATGCTGAGCGACGACGAGGCCCTCGCGGTGCTGCTCGGCCTGGTCGCCGGCCGCCGCGCGGGCCTGATGACCGAGGCCGG